>JAEZYW010000151.1 GCA_023418835.1 Bacillota bacterium
GCATTAGATTTATCTTGGGAAACAAAGGAAAAACTTTCCTTGACAACTCAGGGCTATTTTTCCAAAGGAATTGTCTACTCCAGCATTAATTCGGAAGAGGGAACTGCCACTGTAGGAATAGACGATAGCAAAATTAAAAATAAAAAGATGACCATTGAGCCCACTAACCCTAGGTTTGCATATAAAGACGAATATAAAATTCCATTAGACTTGAAATAAAATTAACCCAGCAGAGTTTAACTTTGCTGGGGATTTTAGTTAGCCTACAACTTCTAAAATATAAGGATTTGTAGGTTAAAAATAAGATAATTATTGTCAATACTGAAAGATAACTATATAATAAGGTTAACCTACAATTTTATAATAAAACAAATTTGTAGGTTAACAATAGGGGTGATTTTATGTCAATATTAAATGATGTTTTATACGAGGAATATGAAAGAAAAAATAGGATAAAAGATCTCATCAATGACGAAATTGCAGAGCTTCCCCAAGGTTATGTATCTGTAAAAAAAATAAAAGGGAATGAATATAATTATCTTCAAAAAAGAGAAGGCAAAAAAATTGTTTCTAAATATATAAAGGCAGATAATGTAGAGGAAATAAGAGAATTGATAAATAGAAGAAAAGAGTTATTGAGCTCATTAAAAGAAATAGAAAAAGAAATTAAGGAAATAGGAAAGATTTTGAATGAATGATTATAAAGGATTTTGGAATATAATCCAAATGTTAGATCAAATAAATGCTCTTGAACACATTATACTAGTTGGAAGTTGGGTGGAATATTTGTATAAATATTCAGGTGATTTGAAAGATTTCTACTCTACGATGAGGACTTTAGATATGGACTTCTTGGTTGTAAATGCTAATAAGCCAAGAGAATCAATTAATATACCCAAAGAAGCAAAAGAGAGGGGATATTTAATAGACTCAGATAGAGGGGCGGGCATAACGAGAATTTATTCGACAGATGGACTAGAATTAGAGTTTTTAATATTACAAAAAGGAAGTGGGCGAAGTCCTTCAATTAAAACAAATTTAGGAGTTAATGCTCAAGCTTTAAGAAATTTAGATATTTTAATTGAAAATTCGTATACCATTGACGTTGAAAACTTCAAGATAAAAGTGCCAATTCCTGAGGCATATGTAGTCCAAAAAATAGTTGTAAACAAGGAAAGAGGTGCTAAAAAGGATAAAGATATAGAAGCTATAAAAAATCTTTGGGAACATTTAAATAAAGAAATTTTGAAGAATGTTTACAATTCACTGACATTAAAGCAAAAGAAAATCTATGATGAATTTATAAATCATATGAATTTTAGTTAACCTACAATTTCTAAAATATAAGAATTTGTAGGTTAACTTTTTTAGAAAAATGTAAGAAATTTGAAAGTTTGGCGTAATATTTAGATGATATATTTTATTAAATATCTCGGAGGAATATTATGACAAAAAATCAAAGGCCAATTTTATTTATCGTTATACTTTTATTTTTGCGAATTCCACTTCTATTTTTAGGAAGTTTTGGAGTAATTTCTAAAGATTTATCCCTAGTAATCTATTTGCTTTTTACATATTTATTTACAGCACTTTTTATTGGAAAATACGTAGACAATCTAGAACAATACTACATTACTCCCACTTCTTTAATAATTTTTCTAGCAGCGCCAATTTTAGGAATTTTAACCATGCCCTTTGATCCCATCGTATATTTAAGGGGAATTATCTCCCTCATACTTGGTGGTTATTTGATAAAAAGAGAATATTTTAAATTTGAAAAATTCAATAAATTAGAATATAGACTTTCCAATTTGTTACTGTTTATTGCATTTATATTTGCATTTATTCTTCTTAATAAATATGTCCTTGGGAAAAATCTAGATTTATTTAAAATCAATTCTTACGAATTTCTAGACACTTTTGCTTTTCAACTTTCCTTTGCAGCAGTTTCGGAAGAACCACTATTTCGTGGAATTATGATGGGAGAAATGATAAAAAGAAAAACTTCCCTTGCCGTTGCAATCGCAATTCAAGGGGGAATATTTTGGTTTGCCCATATCTATTACGCAAATACAGGTCTAAACTTTTGGGTACTCCACCCAATTATATCAATTATGCTGGGAATTTTAGTATATAAAGGAAAAAGCATAACAAACTCAATGCTTTTCCATGGTTTGGTTAACACATTGGGGAGTTTATTTTTGAGAAATTAAAAATTGATAATAATTATTTTCTAAAAACAAATAGATATTCGTGTGCTAAGAGCAAAAAATTATATTTGATGCTATTGGTTTTCCAATAACCAGTAGCTTTGCAATTGTGTTGTTCCTTAAAAATAATTTCTTTAAGTATAAAACCAGCATTTTGAAAAACTTCCATAACTTGAAATCCTAAAGGTATCACATGACCTTTTTGTCTTGTATCCCCAATTAATATAGCACAAAATTTGTCTTTCTTTAATACCCTATAGCTTTCTGAAGCGACCTTTTCCATTTCTATTAAAAATTCGGGAATCTTTAAGTGAGATAAATCTCCTTCTATATCCTCGCTGTATGAAATAATGTTAGCATATGGAGGGTGAGTACAAATGAAGTCGATACTTTCATTTTCTAAAAAATCTAAATTTCTAGAATCTCCTTTTCTTAAATATACTTTTCCAGAATTAGGATAAACAAAATCTATTTTTTCTTTACATCTAATAAGCGCAGATTCGTTTATATCTATTCCTATAATATTTCTATTTAGTAATTTTGCTTCAACTAGGGTAGTGCCACCACCTGCGAACTGATCAAGAATTAAATCTCCTTCCTTTGAGTATCTCAAAATTAAATTTCTAGGTATGTATGGGGACCAATTTCCTCTGTATTTTGCATCATGTGTAGCCCAATCTCCTCTTTTAGGAAAGCTCCAAACAGTATTCAGTTCGAGTTCAAAATTTTTTGGTTCCCATTTTATTTTTTTAGGCGCCATATTTTCTCCTTTAAAAATAGTTGATGATTAAATTATACACTAAAAAGTTAAAAAACGATCATTTGTTTACTTTCATTTTTTTTTACTGTATAATACAATTAACTTTACCTAGGCATTAGGTGTTATAAAGGGGAATTTTATGAAATACGATAATTTAGTT
>JAEZYW010000033.1 GCA_023418835.1 Bacillota bacterium
TTGTAAGGTTATCTGGTGAGAATAGCAAAAGGGAAACACCTGTACCCATACCGAACACAGAAGTTAAGCCTTTTAACGCCAAAAGTACTGATTTAGAGATGAATTGGGAGGATAGGAACTTGCCAGTTTAGAGAGCTTGGATAATCTTGGATAATTCCAAGCTCTTTTTTCTTGTAAAAAAATTTAAATTGTGATACTATTATATAGATAAAAAATAACTTTAAATCAGTCCAGAGAGACTGGAAAGGAGAAATTATGAGCGATCACGTTATTAGCAAATCTTTAGTTCAAAGTAATGCAATTATTAGAAACGGCGCGAGAGTTATTCTTGCCCTTCAACATTTAATTGCCATGTTCGGCGCAACAGTATTAGTACCTATTTTGACAGGCATTAACCCAACAGTAGCAATCTTTACAGCAGGTGTAGGAACTTTAATTTTCCATTTTTGTACAAGGGGAAAGGTTCCTGTTTTTTTGGGTTCGTCTTTTGCTTTTATACCAGTAATTCTGACTGTTAAAGAACTCTATGGAGGGGATTTATCCTACGCCCACGGAGGAATATTAGTGGCAGGAATTATTTATTGCATGTTGGCTGGGATAATTTACGTTATAGGAATTGATAAAATAAGAAGATTATTACCTGCTCAAGTTGTAGGACCTATGATTATAGTAATTGGACTTAATTTAATTCCTACAGCAATTGGTATGGCATCTGCTAATTTTCTTCTAGCAATTATTACTCTTGGAGTTGCTCTTTTTATAAAGTTCAAAACCAAAGGTATGATTAATCAACTCTCCATATTAATAGCAGTAGTTGTTGGCTATATAGCAGCCCTCATGTTAAATCAAGTGGATATAACTGGCATTACAACAGCGCCTTTACTATCTGCTCCATCACTTTCTTTACCTAAGTTTGATATGGGAGCTATAGCAATAATTTCTCCCATTGTAATTGCAGTTTTTATGGAACATCTTGGAGATATAACTACAAATGGACAAGTTGTGGGAGAAAACTTTATAGATAATCCAGGACTTCATAGAACTCTTTTGGGAGATGGATTGGCAACAATGTTTGCAGGTTTAGTAGGAGGTCCAGCAAATACAACTTATGGAGAAAATACAGGTGTATTAGCTATTACAAAAAACTACGACCCTTCTATTTTAAGATTAACGGCTGTATTGGCAATTGTTCTGTCTTTCGTTGGTAAAATTGGAGGATTACTTTCTTCAATTCCAACTCCAGTTATGGGAGGAATTTCTATAATGTTATTTTCCATGATTGCAATAGTAGGAGTACAGACTATACAAAGAGAAAAAGTAAGCTTGAACTGGAAAAATTTTATAATCATGGGGACAATTCTCTTTATAGGATTAGGAAGTAGTTATATTAACAGTAACTTTGGCATTAATATTGGAATAAAATTAAATGAAAGTGTGTCCATTAGTGGATTAAGTTTGGCTGCCATTATGGGTATAATTTTAAACTTTGTTTTAAATAGAAAATAAGATTTCCATATTAATTTATCAGTCTATTTTAAAAATTGAAAATATTTTAAGCGTCCATTGGGCGCTTTTTCTTTTTATTAGAAATATAGCTTATATATGTGATAGAATATTACTATAAACTTTTGAGGAGAATATATGATAAAAAGTATGACGGGTTTTGGAACCCATACGATTATTAGCGAAGAATTTGATATAAAAGTAGACGTTAAATCTGTTAACAACCGATATCTAGACATTCAAATTAAAGGACCTAGATCTATTTTATTTTTAGACGATGAGCTTAAAAAAATAATTTCCGATCAGGTTAACAGAGGAAAAGTAGATGTCTTTATAGATATTAAATCCAAGGGAAATTACAATTTAGATTTGGAAATAGATTATAAATTGTTGGATTTATATAAAGAAAAAATTGCTGAAATATCTCAATATATGGATTTGAAACGTAAATTTAACATTTTTGATCTTTTGCATTATGATAAGGATATTTTAAATAGCCAAAAAATTGATTTAAGTGAAAACGAAGTTTTTATAAATACATGTAAAAATTGTGTTGAAATGGCGACAATAAAATTCCTTGAAATGAAGTTGCAAGAAGGTTATAATATTGAGTACGACTTAAACTCAAAGCTAGATGAATTGTCAAATATTGTAAGTGATATTGAGAAACTATCACAAGATGTAGTAAGTTCTAATGTGAATGAATTAAAAAAGAGAATATCAGAAATACTATCTAAAGAAGACGTACAATTAGACGAAGATAGACTTATTAATGAAATAGTATTTTACACTGACAAATTGGCAATAGATGAAGAAATTGTTAGAATGAGAAGTCACATAGATTTATTTAAAAAAGTTTTAAGTGACAATATTTCTTCAGGTAAAAAATTGGATTTCTTAATACAAGAGATGAATAGAGAAACCAACACAATAGGAAGTAAGTCAGCTAACATAGATATAATTAATTATATTATAGATATGAAAGCAATAATAGAGAAAATGCGAGAACAAGTTCAAAATATTGAATAATTTAAATAGAAATTTAGGATGGTGGCAAAAAATGGCAGAAGGGTTTTTATTAGTCCTTTCCGGTCCCAGTGGGGCAGGTAAAGGCACTGTTAGTACTGCATTAATGAAAGAATCTAAAGATATAATTTTTTCTATATCTTTGACTACTAGAAAACCAAGGCCTACTGAAATAGACGGCGAAAATTACTTTTTTGTAGATGAAGAAGAGTTTGAAAGGATGGTAAGAGATGACGAGCTTTTGGAATATGCAAAAGTTCATAACAATTACTATGCGACTCCCAAAAAATTTGTTTTTGAACAAATAGAAAAAGGGGAAATTGTACTTTTAGAAATTGATGTTCAAGGTGCTTTGCAAATAAAGAAAAAATATAAAAATGCCATTTTTATATTCTTATTGCCGCCAAATATGAGTGAATTAAAAAATAGAATAGTAAAAAGAGGAACAGAAAGACCTGAAGACATCGATACAAGATTTAATAACGCTTTTAAGGAATTAGATTTTGTTGGGGAATACGACTACTTTGTCGTAAATAACACTGTGGAACAAGCTGTAGTGGATATAAAAAATATTATTGCAGCTGAGAAACTGAGAGTAAAAAGATATAAAGATATAAAAGAAAATGTTACAAAAGGATGGGATTAATTTGTATATACCTTCATTTGATCAAATAAAAAATGTAGATAATAGCAAATATAAACTTGCATTAATGGTTGCTCAACGAGCAAGGCAACTAAATGATGAAAATGTGGAAGTTTATGTAGATGGTGATGATAAAAATAATGTCACTATTGCAATGGAAGAAATAATAGAAGGTCACATAGTAAGTGATGAAGGATAAGCTAGAAATATTCTAGCTTTATTTCTATTATGAGTATGTTTATAGACGTAGTAACTTTTAAAAATGTAATCAATTTAGACAAATTATTTACTTATGAAGTAGATTTTCCCGTATCACCGGGTGACTTTGTTCTGGTTGATTTTAATGGATCCTTAGAAATTGCCCTTACATTAAGGGTATATAGTTCTGAGGATAGTTTTGATGCTAAAATGGCTTTACAAAAGATTGAAGAGATTAAACCTTTAGAGGAAAAATATTTAGAGTTAGGTATTTGGATGAAGGAATTTTATATCCTAACTTACGCTAAAGCCTTTAGCACAATATGCGATTTTACCAATATAAATAACCTTTCTTATAAATATACTGTAAAAAATTTAATACCCGACGAAGTTGAGGAACTGGTAGATAAATTAAATTCTGGAAAATCTATAAATAAAGAGGAAAGATCCCTTTTAGATACTTTTATTGAAAAAAACCATATTATTTTAGAACCGAGTTATAGTGTTATAACTGGAGAGGAAGTAATTTATTATAAATTTAATCTAAGTATTGAAGAAAGTTTAGATATCATAAGAAAAAACTCAACTCGACAAATTGATTTAACTAATGCAATTTTTGAAAAATTTTATAAAATGAATTTTTTCTCAACAACAGATCTGAAAGACGTGGAAGAATACGATAAGTCTGTTTTTAATGAACTAATCAAAAAGAAAATTTTTGTAGAGACTACTTTAGTTGAAAAAGAGTGGCAAAAAAGTAATATTTCCTTAACTGCCAAACAAGAAGATATAGTTAGTGAAATTAAAAGTTCCCAAAAGAATAAATTTCTTATAAGGGGTGTAACGGGATCTGGGAAAACAGAAATGTATTTCAATTTAATCGAAGATGTTTTATCAAGGGGTAAAAATGCCATTTTTCTAGTTCCTGAAATTGGACTAACTCCCCAAATGGAGCTTAGAACTAGAGAGAGATTTGGAGATTTAATTTCTATAATACATTCCAAGTTATCTCGGAAAAAGAGAATCACCGAGATTGAAAAAATTCAATTAAAAAAATCTAGAATTCTCTTGGGAACTAGATCGGCAATCTTTGTACAAGTTCCAGATTTAGAATTAATAATAATCGACGAAGAACACGACGATAGCTATAAATTAGACGGATATAACAAATACGATGTCCGGGAAGTTGCAAGATTTTTAACGGAAAACACACCTAAATCAAAATTAGTTTTAGGTTCTGCAACCCCTTCTATGGAGACATATTACAAAGCAAAACTTGGAGTTTACGATTTATTTGTCATTGAAGAAAGACCCGAGAATGTTGAAATGCCAAAGGTTTCTGTTGTAGATATGCGTGAGGAGTTAAAATCTGGAAATACCACTCCATTTTCCCTTGAATTAATGGCGAGTATGAAAGAATCTCTAAATAAAAATAAGCAAGTTTTGCTTTTTTTAAATAGGAGAGGTTATTCTACTTTTGTTACTTGCAGAAGTTGCGGTTACACTGCTAAATGTCACAGATGTGACATCTCAATGGTATACCATAAAAACAATAATTTATTGAGATGCCATTATTGCGGACATATGGAATCTTCTCCTAGGATATGTCCAAGTTGTGGTAGCAAAAACATAAAACTTTTTGGAATGGGAACTGAGAAACTAGAAGAAGAGACAAAAAATCTATTCCCAGATTTTGAGATTATAAGAATAGATTCAGACACTACTTCTAAACATTCAGAGTATGAGGACAATGTTAAGAGGATTTTAAATGACGAAGTTTCTGTAATTATAGGCACCCAGATGATTTCAAAAGGATTTGATTTTCCCAATATCGATATGGTAGGAGTAATAGCTTCTGACTTGTCTTTGAACATTCCAGAATATGATGCGGCAGAGAAAACTTTTCAATTAGTAATGCAAGTTGCAGGAAGGTCTGGAAGAAGTAAAGAAAGAGGCAATGTGGTGGTTCAAACTTATAATCCCGATCATTATGCCATGAGAAGAGCTATTAACCACGATTATGAAGGATTTTTCGTAGATGAACTTAAAATTAGAAAGGCTTTTTCATATCCACCTTTTAGAAGACAATATATAATCACTATATTAAATAGGGATTTTAAAGAAGGAATGGATGTGGCTACAAAATTTTATGATTACTTAGAAGAAGAGATAATTAATAAAGGATTTGAAGATTTTACAGAATTAGTAAGTCAAAGGGATAGATTATCTATTTCTAGATTAAATAATAGATACCATATAAATATCCTTTTGAATTCTAGCATTAAAGAAGAAAAATTTATAAAAAATTTGATATACGATATCTTTATTAGAAATAAATACAAAGTCAATCTTTCGAATACACATGTAGACGTAGTATCTAGATAGTGATTTCAACTGTTGTTTTGTGGGTATTTCTATAATTAGGAGGTTAATATGGCAGTAAGAGTTATTAGATTAGATTCAGATCCCATATTGAGGAAAAAATCTAGACATATAGATGAAATAAATGATAGAACATTAGAACTTTTAGATGACTTAGTAGATACAATGGTAGAAGCTGAAGGCGTTGGATTGGCTGCACCTCAAATTGGAGTTTTGAGAAGAGCTGTAGTTGTAGATGTAGGTGATGGTCCAATAAAAATGGTTAATCCCGTAATAGTATCTGACGAGGGCGAAGAAATTCAACCAGAAGGTTGTCTCTCAGTTCCAGGTTATACGGGTTTAGTGGAAAGACCTCTAAAAATATCGGTAAAATATACTGATGAAAAAGGCGAAGAAGTTATCCTAGAAGCTGAAGAACTTCTAGCTAGAGCAATTTGTCATGAAATTGATCATTTAGAAGGCATATTATACACCGATAAAGCTACTGATATTCAAAGAATTGTAGAAGAAGAGGAAAATGAAGAAAATTAAAATAGTTTTTATGGGTACACCTGAGTTTTCAGTACCCACTTTAGAATTGTTAAATGAAAACTGCGATGTATCTCTAGTTGTGACTCAACCTGACAGAGTAAATAGAAGGGGAAATAAAGTCACTTTTAATCCGGTAAAAGAGTATTCAATAGAAAATAAAATAGAGGTATACCAACCTGAAAATGTAAATATAATTGAAGCCGTTGATAAAATCAAATCCCATAATCCAGACTATATTGTAGTTGTGGCTTATGGACAAATTATCAAAAAAGACATATTGGAGATACCAAAAAGAAATATAGTAAATGTACACGCTTCCTTACTACCTAAGTACAGGGGCGCAGCTCCAATTCACCGAGCCATTATGGATAGAGAAGAAAAAATGGGAATTTCTATTATGAAAGTAGGTCCAGGATTGGATAAAGGTGAGGTATATTTAACTAAAGAAACTGAAATCTCTAATAAAAAATTGCCAGAGCTTCATGATGAACTTTCCATTTTAGGTGGAGAATTACTACTGAGATATATCTTGGAAGATTTTGAAAAAGAAATTGAGGGCAAGCCCCAAGATGATAGTTTAGCCACATACGCGGAAAAAGTTAATAGAGAAGACGGCTATTTAGATTTTCAAAATGTGAATAAAGAAATTGGAAAAATTAACGGTCTATATCCTAGACCTGGAGCTTCGATAAACTATTTTGGAGAAAGGGTAAAGGTCCTTGACGGGGAAGTATTTTCCTTTGAAAGAGATCCATCAAAGGAAATTTCCGAAATTCTAAATGTGGATGAAAGAGGTATTTTTGTTAACTGTAAAGATGGAATTTTATTGATAAAAGAAATCCAATTTCCTGGGAAAAAACCAATGATTGTAGAAGATTATCTCAAGGGAAATAGTATAAATATTACGAAATTAAGGTGATTATATGTTTTACGATGGGACATGGTTTATTTATGTACTTCCAGCATTGATATTATCAATGATAGCAAATGGCAGAGTTCAATCTGCTTATAATAAGTACAGACAACAACTTTCGATGTTGGGATTAACCGGACAAGAGGTAGCTAGTAGAATTTTACAAAACAATGGCATTATGGATATCGCCATAGTAAGACATGAAGGAACAATGACAGATCACTATGATTCTAATAAAGGGATTATAGCCTTGTCTAGGGATGTCTTTGGAGGCACATCTATAGCCAGTATTGCAATTGCCGCCCACGAGGCTGGACATGCTGTCCAATTATCAGAAGGATATTTGCCATTAAGAATTAGACATGCATTAGTAGGAGTAACTAGTTTTGCGACAAGTGCATCTTATATTTTTATCTTATTGGGGATTTTCTTTAATAATTTTTTTGGACAAATTGGTATTGTGTTATTCCTAATAATATTTATTTTTCAAGTAGTTACCTTGCCAGTTGAATACAATGCCAGTAAAAGAGCTTTAAATGAGCTGGCTCATGTAGGAGCGACAGAAGTAGATTTAAAGGATTCCAAGAAAATGTTAGATGCTGCTGCCTTAACTTATTTAGCAGCTATGTTGACTGCTCTTGCCCAGCTTTTAAGACTAATAAGTATATTCGGAAGAAGGAGAAGATAATAGGATGCTTTTAGCATCCTTATTTTATGAAAAATCAAAGAGAGATTGCTTTAAACATTATAAAAAAAGTAGATAGTGGGGAAGATTTAAACAATTTAATTAAAGAAGAGTCATCATCTTTAACATCCCAAGAGCTGGGCTTTGTAAAAAGCCTTACTTTTGGAACGGTACGATATAAAATTAGATTGGATTATATTATCAAAAAACTTTCAAAAATTCCTTTTAGAAAAATCCATGAAGATATTTTAAATATTATGAGGATGTCCTTGTATCAATTAATCTACATGGATCACATTCCAGATTCAGCAGTTGTATATGAGGCTGTAAAGTTATCTAAAAAATTTGGTAACAGAGGTTCCGTTGGCTTTGTTAATGGAAGTTTGAGAAATTTCCTTAGAAATAAAGAAAAATTTTTAAAAATTGACGAGGAAAAGGATGAAGATATTTTATCAATTAAATACTCTTTTCCTAAATGGATTGTTAACGAAATAGTAAAATCTTATGGGAAATCAAATCTCGAACAGATTTTAAGAGAATTAAATGAGCCATCAAATTTTGTTATTAGGGCAAATACCTTAAAGATTTCTAGATTGAAATTGAAAGAGGAACTAGAAAAACTTAATTTTGAAGTTGACCTTACTGAAAAATCCAATTACGGTCTGATAATAAATAATCCTAAGGGAATACTTGATACATCCTTATACGATGAGGGAATGTTTTATGTCCAATCAGAGTCATCTCAACTAGTGGCTCAAGAAATAATTGATTATAAAAATCGTAATAGCGTATTGGATTTATGCGCATCTCCTGGAGGTAAAATAACCCATGTCTATGAATTGTTAAATGGAAAGGGGAATTTTTTAGCCGGAGATGTAAATGCTGAAAAACTAGATATTATAAAAGACAACTTAAAGAGACTTGGGACCAACAATATAAACCTATTTATAAATGACGGAACCATATTAAATGAGGATCTAATTAATAAATTTGATTTAGTAATAGTGGATGCGCCTTGCAGTGCACTTGGCTTAATAGCAAAATTTCCTCAAATAAAGTACTCCAAAACTTTAAATGATGTAAAAGCTCTTTCATCTATACAAAAAATGATACTAGAAAATAGCGAAAAATATTTGAAAAATGATGGGATTTTGATATACAGCACTTGCACATTTACAAAAATGGAAAATGAAGAAGTTATTGAAAATTTCTTAAAAGAAAATCCTAGAATTTCCTTGGAAAAGGAGATTACTAAAGTTAATCCCATAGAATTTAAATCTGACGGCTTTACAATTGGAGTTATGAGAAAAAATGGATAAAATAATTTTAAATAATTTGACTTTTAAAGAATTAGAAAAATATGTTTTAGATTTAGGTTTTAAAAAGTTTAGAGGAGATCAAATTTTTAGAGCAATTCATTCTAAAGGAGTAAATGAAATTGATTTGCTAAACCAGCTCTCTAAAGGAGATAGAGAAAAACTTTCCGAGAACTCAAAGATAAAAAAACTGGAAATATTGGAATGTTTTCAATCTAAACTCGATCCCACTAAAAAAATGCTCTATTTACTCGAGGATAAAAACATTATTGAAGGGGTTTTGATGAAGTATCATCATGGTTATACTTTATGCGTTTCTACTCAAGTTGGATGTCGAATGGGTTGTAGTTTTTGCGCATCCACAAAAAATGGCTTGATAAGAAATTTAGAACCTAGTGAGATTGTTTCCCAAGTTTATGTGGTAGAAAAAAATTTCGACATAAACATTTCAAATATTGTATTGATGGGAAGTGGAGAGCCCTTCGATAATTATGATAATGTCATAAACTCCCTTAGAATTTTAAATGACGAGCTAGGGAAAAACATAAGTATGAGAAATATGACGATATCAACCTGTGGTTTATCCAATGGAATTGTAGAGTTTGCCAATTCAGGAATACCGGCAAATCTTGCCGTTTCTGTTCACAGTTTTGACGATAAGGTCAGAAGTGAGATTATGCCAATAAATAAAAAATATAATGTGAAAATTTTATTGAAATCCTTAAGAGATTATTATGAAATTACAAACAATAGAATTTCTATTGAATATACTGTTATCCCCGGAATTAACGACGGACAAAGAGACATTGAACTAATGA
>JAEZYW010000036.1 GCA_023418835.1 Bacillota bacterium
GTCATAGTCTTACTATTTGTATTGTTAATCCGAAAAATCAATTCTTCCAACTGTGATATAGAATCATCCAAATCTCTACGTAAATCAGCCACATCTTCCAGTGGTTTCTCACCCTCCTGGTAATTGGCATTCACCGTCAAACGCTACGCAATTCCTCAATGCGATTCTGTAAGTCACTCCTATATTGCAATGCTTCTGCTAATTTCATTCATCTTGCCTCCCTTAACTTCTAAAAAATATATCCATCTTCTGGGTTTAAAAACAAACAATTCTTCTTTTAATTTTTAAATTTAATCTATTTGGCAAAGAGCCTAAATAATAAAATTTTCAAAAAAGTATACTAACTGTTTTTTAAGCCTCCATTAGATGGTCAAAGTATTCAGCTTGGTTGACAATAAGTTCGATAACGCCCTTGCGTTGGTCCTTTGGATAATCGTACTTAGCTAAGATTCTCTTTACAGTCCTTCGCATATTGGCTCTCCCTGACTCTCTCATCATCCAATCAGCAGTCATTTCCCTTTCGATAGACTGGCACAAGTCTTGGGTAAAATTAATTAGCTCCTTGTCTGTATAAAAGTCCTTAATATTTTCCGGCTTGCTAATGGCGTGATAAAAGGCTAACTCTTCCTTGCTTAGACCCAGAGCCTTATTTTCTTCCTCCAGGCTTATTATATCCTTGGCAAGCTCTATAAGTTGCTCTCTGGTATTAGTAACACTGTAAGTTCTTTCATTTTCACCAACAAAACCTAAAAAATCATCTAGACTTTCTGCATTATCAACAAGACTCTTCCTATAAGTCTTCATAATTCTATTAAGTCTTTCAGAAAACTCTTCGCCTTTAATAATATCTCCCCTGGAACTTACTTTAATCTGGTCAGTCAATAATTTATTTAAAAGCTCAACACTTAAATTTTCTTCCTTCATATTTTTAATTTTTTCTAAAAATACAGGTTCAAAAAGACTAAAGCCTCTTTCAAAGTCTTGGAACAAGTTAATAATTCCATCACTGTGAATAGACTGTTCTAAAAGCTCGCCAATTTGTTTATCAATATCTTTCTTTCTCAACTTGCCAGGAGCTGTGATCCTATTTAAACTAGTTCTAATAGCTTCAAAGTAAGCAGCCTCCCTTTGCTCTGGCTCAGTCGAAATAGAAGAACAAAGAGTGTGGGCCTGTTTTAAAGCATAGGCCTCCTTTTTAAAGTCGTTGACCTTATTTTCAGAAAAAGCCAAAACATGGTTTAGACCTTCAGTAATTAAATCAGCCATCTGGCCATTATCAACAGTGGCAGAAAAAATCTTAGAATAATTAAACTTAGAGAAAAATACATTTCTACAGACTTCTAACTTCTCTTGGAAAAGAGGATAGGCAGAATCTCTAATGTTTGCATTGTCAATGGCCTCTTGGTCAGCCTTAGTATAGTCGTCCATAGCCTCTTTCAAAGCATTGGCAATGCCAATATAGTCAACAATAAGGCCCCCTTCCTTGTCTTTAAAAACCCTGTTGACCCTAGCGATGGCCTGCATTAAATTGTGTTCCTTCATCGGCTTGTAGACATACATAGTCGCCAAACTTGGAACATCAAAACCCGTTAGCCACATGTCGACGACAATGGCAATTTTAAAAGGATCATTGTTGTCCTTAAAGGCCTTGGCCAAGTCGTCCTTGTCAGACTTGTTTCCTATAATTTCCTTCCACTCTTCAGGGTCATTGTTATTAGGAGTGACTACAACCTTGACCTTGTCGAACCAATTAGGGCGAAGCTCTAAAAACTTCCTATAAATCTTTACGGCAATCTTCCTATTATAAGCAACAACCATGGCCTTACCAGTTAATAAATTTTCTCTGGTCTTTTCATAGTGGTCTACAATATCTCTAACTAAAGTATCAATGGCCTCATCAGAACCAATAATTTGTTCCAACTTGCTTAAATCTCTTTTACTTCTTTCAATATCATAGGCGCTGGCCTGATCAGCAAGGTCGTTGTATCTTTGATCAATTTCTTTTAAAATATCCTGATTAAGGCCTAGGTTAATAACCCTGTTTTCATAAAAAACTGGCTTAGTCGCCCCGTCTTCAACAGCCTGGCTCATATCATAAATATCAATATACTTGCCAAAGACCTCTTGGGTGTCCTTGTCCTTTATAGAAATAGGAGTTCCAGTAAAGCCAATATAAGTCGCCTTAGGCAGAGACTGTCTAACTAACCTCGCCATACCCAGTTGAACTCTTCCCTCCTTAGTCATCTTTTCTCTCAAACCGTATTGAGACCTGTGGGCCTCGTCGGCAATTACAATAACATCATTTCTAAGAGTTAAAGGCTCCTCAGACTCAGCAAACTTTTGCATAGTAGAAAAGAAAATCCCATTAGACTTTCTATTGCTAAGCAAGGACTTTAAATGGGTTCTTGACTCAGCCTGAATAGGATTTTGTCGCAAAAATTTTCTCGCTCTTGCAAACTGACCGAAAAGTTGAGTGTCCAAATCGTTTCTATCAGTTAAAATTACAAAAGTCGGATGGTCAAGTTGTCTAATAAGAGCGTGAGTATAAAAAACCATAGACAAAGACTTTCCAGATCCTTGGGTGTGCCAAAAAACTCCTCCCCTACTATCGCCAACCATAACAGCCTGCAAGGTCGAGTGAACAGCCTTTTGCACAGCAAAATATTGGTGGTATTGGGCCAAAATTTTATTAAGCCCCTCATCCCTAGCCTCAAAAAATATAAAGTTCCTAACTATATCCACAAATCTTCCCTTGTCTAAAACTCCTTCTAACATAGTTTTATAATCTGCATGTTTAGTCGATTCATAAGACCCGTCAACAGACTTCCACTCCTTGTACCAGGACTCATCAGCAGTAATAGTTCCCAGCTTAGTAGTTGTAAAATCAGAAATAATATTAAAGGCATTGTAAACAAATAGATCTTCAATGTCGTGTTGATAATTTTTAATCTGCCTGTAGGCATTAGAAATATCAGCAGAGATAGAAGATATAGACTTTAACTCTATGACAACTAAAGGCAGGCCGTTTATATAAATAACAATGTCAGGCCTCTTAGTATCTCTGCCAATAATAGTAAGCTGATTAGTCACTACAAAGTCGTTGTTATTAATATTTTCATAGTCCATTAGATAGACCCTGGCGTTTCTCTCCTGGTCTCCATCATAATAAGAGATCTCTATGCCATTTTGTAAGTAGTCAAAAAAAGTTTCGTTTCTATTTACTAGTAGGCCAGCATCAATGTTTTTAATCTTATAAATCGCCTGGTCAATAAGGTCAGAAGTTAAACTAGGATTTATTCTCCTTAAAGACTCCTCTAAAATTTCAGAAGCAATGGGAGACTTCATACTATCCCTGACTATTTCTTGATGGGGAATGTACTTGTAGCCTAGGCCTTCAATAAAATTTAAAAAAACCTGTTCAAAACCATCTTCAATGTAAATGTGGCTCATTAGCCTCCTCCCTTCTTTAGTCTTCTATGTTAATATTAGCAAGATCAATTTCTCCTGCCATAAGCTTAGGTAAAAGTGTGTCACGTATAGCTACAAGTCTATTATTGTCTTCAGATAAATTATTTTGAAGATTAAAAATAGCGTTAACAATTTTATTGAATTTTAAAACATCACTTTCACTTGGAACTAAAACTTTTATGTCGAGTGAGTTTTTTATCGTCAATTGAGGTTGAGCTGAACCAGTTACATAATTTTCAAATTGTATTCTATTAAATAGATGTTTATAATAGTAAAAATACTTCTCATTTCTTTCATTAAAAACAAGAGAATTGTTTGTAACAAACGAATAAGCTTTAGATAATCCAACTTTTCCAGAAGCTGCCCCTCTACATGAAACTAATAATCTTGGTTTATCATACAAGTAATTACTATAAAAACCAATTTGTCCATTTCCTCCATATACAGGATAGCCTACACTTAATAGCTTTTTTGTTGGTAAGTTTTTTCCGTATTCAATATCAAACTCTTGTCCGGTTGTTGAAACTTCCCAGCCCTTAGGAATTAATCCTAGGTCACTTTCAACAAAGTCTCCATCTGCAAAGGGTTCAAAGTCAACAAACCAAGACTTAAAAATCCCCTGAGCCTGGTTCTCTAAGTTTTCAATAATTTTATTATTAACTTCAATTTTTTTGTCAAAAGAAAATAATATTCTTGAAATTTTTATGCGGTCTTGTTTTAGGGGGAGGTCAAAGTCTAAATCTTCTAGTTCTTTTTTATTTATTGAAGAGTATATAGTTCCGGTTGATACATTATTAAACTTTTTCCTGCTATTTTTCAATAGATAGTATAAAAAAATATTATTTTCTGATGATATTGAGGCCAAACCTCTTCCTATACAAACCTTAGTTGGAGATATATTTACATCTCCAACTGGAGCTCTTACTGTAAATAAGATGTCTCCTTTTTCGGCTGTTTTATGAGCTTTAGTTGTAAAAGTATCTATTTCAGGATACATAGTTCCAAAAGTCCTAACTCCTTGTAAAAATGGTAATCCATTGCCTTTTATGTTATAAAATTCTGATTTAGGAGACTGTCCCATATTTACTTTTGCAAAATCCTTAAGCTTAACTTTTTCAAATTTCATAACCAATTGCCTCTAGGTTTTCTCTTATGAGTTTTTCTAAGTCGTCTGACTCTTTAAATAATTGGCCTAGCTCTTCTGTTAGCCTTTCCATTTTTTCATCAAAGGGCTCGCCGTCGTCTTCACCTTCTTCCAGGCCTACATACCTGCCTGGAGTTAGGACAAAGGAGTTTGCCTGAATTTCTTCTAGGTCACCTACATGGGCAAAGCCTAGTTCTTCTACATCTGTTCCAGCTACAAAGGCCTTATAAGTCTCGACAATTTTTTCTATGTCTCCATCTGCTAGGTCTCTGTGGGCCCTGTCTACCATGTGACCTAAATTTCTACAGTCTAAAAATAGGGTCTTGCCCCTTTGTTTCTTGTCTTTATTTAAAATCCACAGACAAACTGATATGCCTGTTGAATAAAATAATCTGTCTGGCATGGCGATTATAGCTTCTACTAGGTCGTCTTTAATTATATTTTCGCGAATCTCTCCTTCTCTTCCTGCAGCTGACAGAGATCCGTTTGCTAAAACTAGGCCCATCTTTCCATTTGGTGCCAGGTGGTAGATCATGTGCTGCATCCAAGCGTAGTTTGCATTGCCTGTTGGTGGCAGGCCGTACTTCCATCTGGCATCTTCTATTAGCTTGTCTCCTCCCCAGTCTTTTAGATTAAATGGCGGATTGGCTAGGATATAATTTGCCCTCATTGTCTCATGTTGGTCAGAAAAAAATGTATCAGCTGCCCCTTGGCCTAGGTCTCCTTCAAGACCGTGAATTGCTAAGTTCATTTGAGCTAGCTTCCAGGTGTTTGCATTTGATTCTTGGCCAAAGATTGACAGCTCGTTAACTCTCCCTTGGTGGTTTTCTACAAACTTTGCAGATTGGACAAACATTCCCCCTGCGCCACAACATGGGTCATAAACACGGCCTTCGTAGGGTTCTAAAATTTCTACAAGAGTTTTTACTATACTTGTTGGCGTATAGAATTCTCCTGCGTTTCTTCCTTCTAATGATGCAAATTGAGCTATTGAGTATTCATAGGTCCTGCCTAAGATGTCTTTTGAGCCTCCGTGGTCTTTTAGTTTTAAGTTGTTAAAGAGGTCTACTACTTCTCCTAAGCGTCTCTTGTCTAGTTCTGGTCGGCCGTAGTTTTTTGGAAGGATACCTTTAAGTCTGTCGTTTTCTTCTTCTATGGCTATCATGGCCTGGTCAATTACTTGGCCAATTTCTGGAGTCATAGACTTTGAGGCTACATAGTCCCATCTGGCTTCTTTAGGAACGAAAAATATATTCTCTGCCAAGTATTCGTCTCGGTCTTCTTCAAATCCGTCCCCTTCTTCTACTAGGTCATTGTATCTTTCTATAAAGCTGTCTGATATATATTTTAAAAAAATTAATCCTAATACAACATTTTTATATTCCGCAGCGTCCACATTGCCCCTTAATTTGTCAGCAGCTGCAAAAATTTCTCTTTCAAAGCCTAAGTTGGCCCCTGTTATATTCTCCATAGTCCTCTCCTGTTTTTATTTTTAACTTTCGTCTAACTTTTCTTTCTCCATAAAAATTTTATTAATTATTATTCTAATTATACCATAGAGCCTTGTAAAAGACTAAACCTTCAACTTATTTAACTGATTTCTCTCCCATAAAAAGAAAGAGTCTTAAAATACTTATAAGACTTTTAGCATTTCTATATTCGGATTTTTTTCATAGTTAGGTCTACTATCAATTGGCGTTTGAATTTCTGTAACATCCTTTCAAAGTTTTAATTTTAAGTAGACAGTTTTATTTAAAATACAAATTTCCCTTCACTTTGTATAACTTTATATTCTAGGTTATAGTTATTCAAAAGATTGCTTACAATATATAACCCTAGTCCATTACTATTTTCCTTATTCAAATCAAATTTAACCTCAGATAGTTTACCTATATCCAAAACTTTATTATCTCCATATGAATTTTCAATATACAACCAATCTTTATCTAATCCAATATTAATAACACCATTTACATCAGTATATTTTACTGCATTACTAATCAAATTAGATAGAATAATCTTTAAAGCGGTTTTTCCTATATAAATTTTCTCGTCCAATATATAATTATTAACGGTTAAATTCTTTTGATTTGCTAATATTTCATATTTTTTTAATACGTCTTCTAATGTATCATTTATTTTCAAATATTCTTCATCATTATTCAAATTTTCTATAGAGTGAACTGATAATATTCGGGAAATATTTTTTGTTAAACTATCAACGATTTCAATGCATTCGTTTATATAAATATCTCTTTCTTTATATTTTCCGATATTATATTTCATGTTTTCCAATATTATTTTAAGACTAGCAAGAGGAGTTTTAAGTTCATGGGATGCACCTTTAAAAAAATCATATTTTAACTTTTCTAATTTTAGAATTTCTTTATTTTTAAATTCCAAATCGTTAATTGTCCTTAATAAAGCAGAATACAAATCATTAATTTGTTGTTTTAGTTGTCCAATCTCATCATTAGAACTAACTTTTAAACGGGTTTTTTTATCAAGTTTTATCATTTTATCAGTGACAATTTTTATTTCTTGTATATTATTTTTTATTAATTTTGCATAAATTAAAGAAATAATTGCTGAAAATAAAATTGATATTAATAAAGAATATGATAAAATTTTAAGGCTTAAATCTTTCGCATCTTTTTGCATATCAGCTGTTGAAATAAATTGTAGATTTGTTTTTTTACCATCATTAAGCATTATTTCTCTTTCTTCAATTATCAAAGAATTACTATCACTTTCTAAATTAAAATTTATATTATCTTTAATTTGTAATTCATTATTATTATTTTTTTCTATTATAAATGCCTTTATTTCGCTACTCTTAGAATAAAGCTTTAAAAGAAAGCTAAGGATTTTATCCAAAGCTTTCGCACAAATTTACTCCATTAACAATATTTGACAAAGAGCCCTTTTCATTAACTTATTGATAAAGCATCTATAACTTTTTTCCAAGCCACATCTTTGTTTGTCTTATCTTCAGAAGAAAATACGACAATATTTTTAACATCATCTATCTCTAGCTTTTTCTTAATTATATTTAAATGTTTTTGATGTTGCGCTTTTTTAACTTTGTCTGCTTTAGTGGCAATTACAATTCCACTAAAGCCTGCTTCTTTGATGTAATCATACATCATCTTATCTAAGCTTGTTGGTTCGTGGCGAAAATCCACTAACAAAAATATTTCTTTTAAGTTATCTCTATTGGTTAGATAAGTATTTATGGCGTCTGCCCATTCATCCCTATCTTTTTTAGAGGCGATGGCATAGCCATATCCTGGCAAGTCTACAAATCTAAACTTTTCATCTATGTTATAGAAGTTTAATGTTCTAGTCTTTCCAGGTTGAGAACTGGTTCTTGCTAAGTTCTTTCTATTTATTAAAGTGTTTACAAAGGAACTCTTACCGACGTTTGATCTACCTGCAAGAGCAATTTCCGGGAGATTTTTCCCCGGATACTGCTCCAAAGTAAAGGCTACTTTCTCTAGGGTAGGATTATTTACTTTCATCGTCTTCTACCAAAGCTTCGTCAAAAACTTCTTTCACATTTTTTACTGGGATGATCTTTAAAGGCCTTTTAATAATATCTTCAACTTCTTCTAAGTCCCTTTCATTTTCGTAAGGAATTAGAACTGTTTTTATACCCATTCTGTTGGCAGCAAGGAGTTTTTCTTTTAATCCTCCTATTGGAAGAACTCTTCCTCTAAGGGTAATTTCACCAGTCATTGCGATATCATTTTTAACCGGTTTCTTTAATAGAGCTGACAGTATTGCAGTTGCAATAGTGACTCCTGCAGATGGTCCATCTTTTGGAGTAGCTCCTTCTGGAACGTGAAGGTGAATGTCTTTTTCCGTGCTGAATTTTTCATCAATTCCATAATTTCCTGCTATACTTCTAATATAAGTGATGGCAGCATATGCGGATTCCTTCATTACATCTCCAAGTTTTCCTGTAAGTTGAACTTTTCCAGAACCTTCTGTAATATTGGCTTCGACTTTCATAGTCGTTCCTCCAACACTTGTCCAAGCAAGACCATTTACCACGCCAATTTGGTTGTCTTCGTCTAGAAGATCGTAAAGATAAACTTTTGGTCCAAGATATTTGTGAAGATTTCCTTCTGTAACTCTAATAGAAGGTTTGTTATCTCTAACAATTTGAACTGCAGCTTTTCTAATAACTTTTTGAACATTTCTTTCTAAATTTCTTACTCCAGATTCTCTAGTGTAATTGTTTATTATAGATAACAAGGCGTTATCTGAAATTGTCAAAGCTTCATCGCTGATATTTGCTTCTTTAAGTTGTTTTGGAACTACATATCTTTTTGCTATTTGTAACTTTTCAAAAGGAGTGTATCCATCAATTCTTATTACTTCCATCCTGTCCAATAGTGGGGCTGGTATGGAATTTGTTGTATTAGCTGTCGTTAAGAAAAGTACCTTTGATAAATCATAAGGGACGTCTAAATAGTGATCAGTAAAAGTATTGTTTTGAGCAGGGTCTAAAACTTCTAGTAATCCAGAAGATGGATCTCCCCTGTAGTCGCTACCCAATTTGTCGATTTCGTCCAGTAGGAAAACTGGATTGACATCTCCTGCTTTTCTCATAAGATTGATTACTCTACCTGGCATTGCGCCGACATAAGTTCTTCTATGACCTCTTATTTCAGCTTCATCTCTAACTCCGCCCAAACTCATTCTTACAAATTCTCTGTCCAATGCTCTGGCAACAGATTGGGCTATAGAAGTTTTTCCAACTCCCGGAGGTCCTACTAAACATAAAATAGGTCCTTTAGGGGATTCATTTAATTTTCTAACAGCTAAAAATTCTATTATTCTTTCTTTTACATCTTTAAGACCGTAGTGATCTTCGTCTAAAATCTCTTGGGCTTTAGAAAGGTTAATTTCTTCTTCCCCTTCATATTTCCAAGGTAAAGAAATTATCCAATCTAAGTAATTTAAAAGAACTCCGTATTCTGCCGAATTTGGATTAGTCTTACCTAGTTTTCTAGCTTCTTTGATTACCTTTTCTTCAGTTTCTTCAGGCATTCCCAAGGCTTTTATTTTTTCAATATAATTTTCTTCTTCGTCGCCAACGTCTTCGTCACCTAATTCAGCTTGAATAGCTTTAAGTTGCTCTCTTAGGTAATATTCCTTTTGGACTTGACCCATTTGAGTTTTCACTCTTTGATTAATTTTATTTTCAATTCCTAGAAGTTCAATCTCTTTTTGCAAAATCGCGTGGAACTTTTCTAGTCTGTCAAATCTATTTGTAATTTCCAAAAGTTCTTGGGCATCTTCGATTTTTAAAGGCAAATAAGAAGCTACCATATCTATTAAAACATCTGGCGTATCCATTTCGTGGAACATTTCAATTGCCGTAGTGTTAATTTTAGAATTAGTAGTTATATAAGCCTCTAAATCTTGTTTTATCAATCTAAAAGCTGCTTCTTCGCTAACATTTAGTTCGCTTTCATCAGCCTCTATAACTTTGTACGTTGCAGACATCATCTCATCTGATTCGATGATAGATTTTACTTCTGCTCTTTCTTCTCCTTCGATTAATACTCTCATTTGTCCATGGGGCAATTTCAAAATTTGTCTAATTATTGCAATCGTCCCGAATTTATATATATCATCAGCCTGAGGATCAATTTCCTTGGCATCTTTTTGAGTTAAAAGTAGAAGTCTAGAGTCGTTTAATTCTGCACTCTCAATGGCTTTTATTGATTTATCTCTACCTACATCAAAGTGTGTAACCATTTGGGGAAACACAACTATATTCCTTAGGGGAATTACCGGAAGAGTTTCAAAAGTCTCGTAGTTATTCTCCATTCTTTCCCTCCATTAATTATTATTAATAATATAAGTCCACAACAAAGTGGACTTATCTACTGTATTTATACCTTTTTTGCACGAACCTAAACATTTGAAGTAAGGGCTTTGGTTCCCCTAGTTACAACTATAGGTTCTTCTTCACCTTTGATGCTCTTTTTGGTGATAATTACCTTTTCAACATTAGTTCTCGAAGGAACTTCAAACATAACATCCAGCATAGCTTCTTCAACTATTCCCCTTAGACCTCTAGCTCCACTTTTTCTTCCCACTGCGCGTTTTGCGATTTCTTTCAATGCATCTTCTTCAAACTCTAAGTCCACATTGTCCATCTTCAGTAAAGTTTTATATTGGTTAACTAAAGCGTTCTTTGGTTTAGTCAAAATCTCAATTAGCGCGTGTTCATCTAGCTCTTCTAAGGTTACAAGTATTGGAAGTCTTCCTATGAACTCAGGGATTAATCCATATTTTTGCAAATCTCCTGGTTCCAATTTTTTCAAAGTATCTCCAATTTTTTCTTCATTTGGAGAAATAATCTCTGATCCAAAACCTATGCTCTTTTGATTTGTTCTATCTTGGATAATTTTTTCCAGCCCCACAAAAGCTCCTCCCATTATGAAGAGGATGTTTTTAGTATCTATTTGTAAAAACTCTTGATGTGGGTGTTTTCTACCGCCTTGTGGCGGAACACTTGCGACAGTACCTTCTATCATTTTTAAAAGGGCTTGTTGTACCCCTTCACCGCTAACATCTCTAGTAATAGAGACGTTCTCACTTTTTTTAGAGATTTTGTCAATCTCATCTACATAAATTATTCCCTTTTCAGCTCTTTCTATGTCGTAGTCAGCTGCTTGAATTAATTTTAATAAAATATTTTCTACGTCTTCTCCAACATAACCTGCTTCTGTTAAAGTCGTTGCATCTGCTATTGCCAAAGGAACATCTAATATTTTAGCCAAAGTTTGAGCTAATAGGGTTTTACCTGAACCTGTGGGTCCACACATTAATATATTAGATTTTTCCAATTCCACATCTGTATATGATTCATTATAAATTCTCTTATAATGGTTATAAACTGCTACAGACAAACTTTTTTTAGCATCTTCTTGTTGGACTACATACTCATCTAGAATTGCTTTTATCTCTGCCGGTTTTGGCAATTCCACTTGAGTTCTAGTTTCTTCTAGCATATCCATAGAAATTATTTCTTCACTTAATTCTATACATTCATTACAAATGTAAACATTTGGGCCTGCTACAATTCTGTCCACTTCATTTTGGCTTTTACCACAGAATGAACATCTGAGAATATTTATATCATCTCTTTTATCTTTAGACATATTTCTCCCTTACTTCGATTCTATTACTTCGTCTATAATTCCGTATTCTAAAGCTTCTTCTGCGCTCAAATAAAAATCTCTATCTGTATCTAAAGCTATTTTTTCTAAACTTTGTCCAGTTCTTTTTGCTAAGATCTCGTTTAGCAGCTCTCTCATTTTTAAAATCTTTTCTGCTTGAATTTTTATATCAGATGCTTGCCCTTGGGCTCCTCCTAAAGGTTGGTGAATCATAATATCTGAGTGGGGAAGAGAATATCTTTTTCCCTTTTCACCTGCCGCCAATAAAAAGGCACCCATTGAAGCAGCTCTTCCTACACAAATTGTAGAAACTGGGGATTTAATATATTGCATAGTATCATAAATTGCAAGACCTGCACTTACAGAACCACCAGGACTATTGATGTACAAAGAAATATCTTTGTCTGGTCCTTCGGCTTCTAAAAATAGCAATTGAGCAACAATTAAATCTGCTAAATCGTCTGTAACTTCGCCACTTAGAAAGATTATTCTGTCTTTTAAAAGTCTAGAATAAATATCATAGGATCTTTCTCCTCGACTGGTTTGTTCGACGACCATTGGTATTAAGGTCATATTACTCCTCTTCTGTAATTTCTTCTTCTATTTCTTCAGTCTCTTCTACTTCCACATCTTCCGGTTCAGTTTCAACTTCTGGTTCGACAAATACGACATTTTCCATCAATTTGTCAATTGCTTTATTGAAAATGAAGTCGTCTTTGATGAACTTAGAGTTTTCTCCAGAATAAAGTTCTACAAATTTATCTCTTTGAGCTTCATCTTCTGGGAAATACTCTTGGGAAAGTCTTTTAATTTCTTCTGAAACTTCCTCGTCAGTAGCGTCGATTCCTTCTTTTTCTATAATAGCTTCCATTATAAGTTGTACTTTAGAATTATGGTAAGCTTGCTCTCTAAAATCGTTTCTGAATTGTTCTTCGTCTGTTCCAGTCATTTCTTTGTATTGTTCGAAGTCAATTCCGTAGTTTCTGATTTGATTTTCAAAGTTGCTAATTTCTCTGTCGATTCCATTTTCTATAATAGCTTCTGGAACTTCAAAATCTGCAAATCCAGCTACTTTGCTTAATAATACTTGTCTAGTTTCACCTTCAGATCTCTTCTTAAAGTCTTCTTCCATTTTTTCTCTAAGGTCAGCTTTGTACTCATCAACTGTATCAAATTCTGAAATATCTTTTATAAACTCATCGTCAATTTCTGGATATTCGATTTCTTGAATTTCATTAATATGAACATCGAAAATAGCTTCTTTTCCAGCTAGGTCTTCATGACCGTAATCCTCTGGGAAAGTTACCTTTACTTCTACATCTTCTCCAACGTTTTTATCAATTAATTGTTCTTCAAATCCAGGAATAAACTCATTGGAACCCAATGTCAAAGAATGTCCTTCGGCAGATCCGCCTTCAAATTCTTCTCCGTCTACAAATCCAGTGTAATCGATTACTACAACATCTCCTTCTTTAGAAGATCTATCCTCAATTACAACAGCCCTTTTAGATTTTTCTTTTTCAGCTTCCAACTGATTGTCGATTAAATCATCAGTAACTTCGTATTTAATTTCTGGAATTTCAATTCTCGAATAATCTTTTAATTCAATATCAGGAACAACTTCAACTTCCACATTTAAAACGACATCACTACCTCTTTCATAAGGTGTAGCTAGGGAAATCTTAGGTTGTCCACCTAATTTCAACTTTAGTTCTTCAGTTTTTTCTTCGTAAAATTCTGGAATTAAATCGTTCACAGCGTCTTCAAAAAATATATCGTCTCCATAGCTAGCTTCTAAAAGCTTTCTAGGAACTTTTCCTTTTCTAAATCCAGGTAATTGAAAATGATGTTTTTCTTTGTTAAAAACAGCAGTCATTGCTTCTTCTATTCTATCACTAGGTATAGTCATATCAAAGGATACAACATTTCCTTCTCTTTTTATTTCATCGGTCACGATAACCCCTCCATGTAAAATATCCAATATATTATATCATAAAAGATAACTATTTCATTAGTTTATTTAATATTTCTAGCAACAATTCTCAAAAAAGAGTCGATACTTGTATTTTTCGACCCTTTACCACCATATTTTTTAAGTTTATACTCTTTTTATAAACTCATTGCCACAATTTTTGCACTTTACTTTAATCTTTCCAACGCCTTTGGGAACTCTCATCACATTTCTACAATTATCGCATCTTACATATTTAAAGTTTTCTCTATCTCGCCATCTCATCTTCATTATTTCTACTTCAGCCCTTATGGGTTTAGTTATCTTCATGAATTTTATATTCTCTTGATATCTGGCATTTATATTTTTAGACATCATTCTATAAATGACAAATAACAATATAGCCATTGTTATTGTGCTCAATACGGAACGAACTTGTCTATTTTGAATGAACATCAAAGCCACATTAAAGATTATTCCCAAATAAATTAATAACTGATTAAGCCTATCAATTCCATATCTTCTCGTCATTAAATTTCTAAAGTAGTTTTTTAATTTTTCCATTTTAGCTCCCATTTACATACTATATAAAATTATACCCCGTTGGTATATTAAATTAACATTTTCACATACTTTTCAACTTCTAAAAATAAATTGGAGTGCAAATTAACCGCACTCCAACGTCCACTTTTTATGGAGCGGAAAACGAGATTCGAACTCGCGACCCTCGCCTTGGCAAGGCGATGCTCTACCACTGAGCCATTTCCGCAAAAATCCGCAATGACGTAGCCATAAGTTAATTCAGACCCGCCCTTTTATAGGTGGGTATCTTGTTGGTTGACTCTGACTTCCTCTCGAGGAGGCTTGTCATATCTCGCAAACACTAAATTCCCGTGTCTGATATGTCGGTTGAATTAAGCGTAGGCCGTCGTGCATCGCAGATGTGATTGTATTTATATTATACACCTTACATTGAAGTTTTTCAAGAAATCACAATTTCTTATAAAATCCATGTAAAGTTAGTATAAAATAAGTTCATAATAAATATACCACTTTTTTTCTTTTATAAACTTAAAAATGATATTAGTAAAAATTTCTTTTATCATTAGATTGGATTCAATATTCAAATCTTTTTATATAAAGTGTAATAGTCTTTATTTTTTTGCAATTATATAATATCATTGTAGTAGATAAATGAGAGGCAAGATTTATGAAAGAAAAGTTAATTAATGTTGTATCTAATACAAATTATGAAACCAGAAGAGTTAGAAGCGATCTTATAAATAAGTTGTACGATAGAGGATATACAGTTGCTAAAGGTTTTGACCACGAAGCAGAACTCACCATATCCATTGGAGGTGACGGCGCTTTTTTAAAAGCCGTTCACAATAATAGATTTCCTAAAATGCCTATTATAGGTATAAATACTGGAACCCTTGGATTTTTTCAAGAAATTAAACCAGAAGAAATAGACGAATTTTTAGATAGATATATGAAAGAAGAATACGTCACAGAGGAAATTTCCATGGTAAGAGGTGACATTTACACTCGAAATAGAAGGTTTACTGTCCATGCAGTAAACGAAATTGTGTTAAAAGGAAAAAATTCTAAAGTTATACAAATGGAGGTTTTAATTGACGGCAATCACCTTCAGTCTTTTGCAGGTGATGCAATGTTAGTTGCAAGTCCAGTTGGAAGTACGGCATATAATTTCTCCTTAGGAGGATCTATTGTTCACACTTCCCTTCACTCGTTACAAGTAACTCCAATTGCTCCTTTAAATACAACTGCCTATAGATCCTTAAAGTCTAGTGTAATTGTTCCTGGTTCTACAAAAATCACCTTAGACCCACCGCCAAGATATAAAAATTCTTCTATACTGGTAGTTGATGGAGAGGAAAAGGAATACTGGGATTTGGAAAAAGTAGAACTTACTATGTCCAATCGATGGATCAAAAGATTGATATTTAAAAAAGATTTTTATTGGCACAATTTAAAAGACAAATTTCTTTAATTAAAAATTCTAGGCAACTCAAAAATGAGTTTATCCTAGAATTTTTTTATTTTCTTTTCCTTGAAGAGACTCTTCTACTGATTTTATAATCGCCATACTGCTTCCAGTAGCTCCAGTGATGGTATCCACCTTTAAACTTTGAGATTCAACTATTGAAGGTATTACTTGTTCGCCCTTTTCTCCAAGGCCATTCATATGGTCAATTAGTTGGATTTCCACGATTTTTCCGTCCTTAATAACCGTATTTGTCTCAACTCTTACAGGTCCAATAGTATAGTTTCCATAGTATGCCCCATCTTCTATCGCAGAAAAATCTATATCTTCAACTTCCATTTTTCCAGCTTCTTTGCCTAAATGATCTAAGTAAAAATATCCCCCAGCTAAAATCAAAATAAGCAAAAGTAAAATTATACCTACTTTTCTTCTCAAGATAAACACCAACCTTTCTCAGAATTTCATCTTCATTATACAACCATTAATTGCCTTTACAATGCTTAGACAAGAGATTTGACAAAAATTTTACAATAAAAAATGAGACTTAAAATTAGAATTTTCATCTATTAATAAGTCTCAGTTTTATCTAATATTTTATTGTAATACGCTTATGTTGTTTAAAACGGAGATTATAACATCTCTTCCAATTGGTGCGGCTACTTCTCCCCCGCTTCCCCCTTGTTCCACAATAACAGCCACAGCAACTACTGGATCATCGGCAGGAGCAAACCCAACGTACCAAGCGTGAGTATTTCCCGTTTCGTTTTCAGCAGTCCCCGTTTTACTAGAAACTTGGATATTTCGAATGGAAGCATTTGCTCCAGTTCCCGAATTTGTGGTTTGAATCATCAATTTGTTTATTTCTTCCGCTATTGCCGGCGAAATCGCCTGACTTAAAATTTCTGGCTCCGTCTTTTTCAATAAAGAACCGTCTGATTTAATTATCTCATCCACAATATAAGGTTTCATCATGGCTCCGTTGTTAGCTACAGCTGAAGCCATTAAAGCCATTTCCATAGGAGTTGAAAGCACTCTTCCCTGTCCAATGGAGCTCGATGATAGTTGGTTTTTATTTGTACTTTCAGAAAAATTTAAAGTAGATTTAGAAATCGGCAATTCGAAGCCTATATTTTCTTCAAACATAAAGCTCTTAGCCAAGGTTTCAAATTTAGATTTTCCAACTTGTTGGATTTTATCTACAAAATAGGTATTTAAACTTCTTTTAAAAGCTTCTTCAAGTTTAATTTCCCCGTATTTTCTCGTCGTAGCATCTTTGTATTCATAACCATCTATTATTTGAGTTCCTGTGTGGGTGTAGTCTAAAGGAATTCCACTTTCTAAAATTGCAGCAGTGGAAATTACTTTCATTACCGATCCAGGAGGATATAGTCCGTTTATCGCCCTGTTAAAAAGAGGAGATTCTCCACTGGAATTTATTTCTTCCCAATTTTCCCTTAAAGTAGAGGGATTGAAATTAGGCTTACTCACCATTGAATAAACTTCTCCAGTTTTTGGATTTAAAGCAACTATTGCACCTTTATTATTTCCAAGTAACTCCGATGCCTTGGATTGAACCGCTGTGTCCACCGTAAGTTTTATTGAACTTCCAACGCTAGTTCTTTCAAAATATTTTTTTATTGCCTCACTTATTCCAGTGCTATATCTATTAGTAAGATAGTTATCCATGGTTAATTCTAAACCAGATTTTCCTAAATTTGGATATGTGTATCCTATTATATGGGAATACAAGTTAGGATAACTGTAATTTCTAATTTTATTTTCTTCATCGTCGATAACCGTTTGGGCTAAAACCTGTCCATCTCTATCGAGAAAAGCGCCCCTAATTATATTGGCACTTTCAATTGTATTTCTTCTATTTTGACTACTAGTTCTATAAGTTTCCCCTTCAAATATCATAAAATAGGTTAAATAAACCATAAGAGCTATTAGAAGCATTACAACGCCACTTAATAAAACTAGAATTCGCCTTTTTTCTCTATCACTCATAATCTGGCTCCGATTCTATTGGTTTATGCTTTAATTCTTCTGAACAAACTTGAAGAACTCCCAAGGATAAAAAGCTGGCAAACATGGAGGACCCACCATAGGATACAAAAGGAAGGGTGATTCCCGTCATTGGGATAAATTTTGAAACTCCACCTATTGCCAAAAAAGTTTGGATTCCAAAAGAAATCCCAATTCCTATTGCAAGAATTCTATAGAAAGGATGTCTTTGAACCAAGGAAATTTTAAAGCTTCTGTAGATTAACAAAACAAAGAGCATAATTACTCCTATTCCCGATAATAATCCCATCTCTTCACAAATTGCCGCAAAAATGAAGTCGCTATTTACTACTGGTATTAATTTTGGATAACCCAAACCAATTCCAGAACCTGTAAATCCTCCTGAACTTATGGCAAAGAGAGATTGTAAAATTTGATGACCCTTTGTGTGTCCCCAAGGATCTACCCAAATATCAAATCTTTCTTTGACGTGTCCAAAAATAAAATAGCCGATTACTAAAGCTAAAATCGTCAATAAAATGGAAAATAGTATTAATTTTCTGTTTTCTTCATAGATAAACTGAAGGCCCATAAAAATAGCCAAAAACATCACTGCCATTCCCAGGTCTCTTTGCAAGAATAGAAAACATATAAAAAGATAGACTATTCCCGTCATAATTATTGAAGAATATTTAATGCTTTCAAAATAACTCTTATTATAATAAAAGCTAGCTATTATAAATACCAAGGCAAGTTTAATAAACTCTGCTGGCTGAACGCTAATTCCTTCTGAAATTTCAATCCAGTTAGTTGCCCCACCGGTGACTTTACCAAAAACCAAAGTGGCAACAAAAAGGGCTACGCTAATTACAATAAAAGGTGTCAATAATTTATCCCATATGTTTAAATACCTAACTAAAAAATAGGTGATGTAAAATCCACCGACACTTACTAAAGCCCAGGTTAAGTGCTTAATTCCTAAAACCTGGTCAATACTAAAGTTGATAATAGCCCCGACTGACACCAGCATGGAAACTATCATAAATATATAATTGTCACCTGAAGTTATTTTTTCTAATATGATATTGGAAACGTAAAGTAAAATAATTAAAGCCGAAGCTAAAATCCCCATGTTTTTATTAGACGAGGGATCTTTGTATAGCATTAGCATTCCAATTGCCAAAATATCAAATATTAAAAGTAAGTTTCTAGGTTTTCTTAATTTTGTAACTTTATTTATTATCATAATTACCTATTCACAAACATAAATTGTATCTTTCCAACGCTTATTAAATCTCCATCTACAATCTCAATGGCGCTACTTTCTATATCTGTTCCATTTAAATAGGTCCCGTTGGAACTTCCTAAATCTTCCAAATAATAATAGCCGCCACTTAAAAAGATGTGCATATGTTTTTTTGAAACTACTCTATCTTTAATATGAACGTCATTTCTCGAGCCTCTACCTACTGTAATTTCCCCAATGACAGGGTAGTACTCTTGCATTTTAAAATCTAATTGATCTAATCTATTTATAACTTTTAAATACGCCACATCTTTATTTGGAGTTGCAGCGCTAGAAGTTTTTATATCTAAGTATATTAATCTCAAAATGTTCAAAATAAACAAATATATGATTATAATAAATACGTATCTAAGTCCTAGTGAAAGTATCTCGAACATTCTTCCCCTCCAATCAAGGTTTATTCTATCATATATTAACTATAAAATAAATATTTGAATAAATCTTACAACTTATGGTAGTATGTTTTGTGAGGTTATTATGAAAATTACACGAATAGAACTGCAAAAAAACGACAACACTAGATTTAATTTATTTTCCGAAGACCAATTCATCATGAGCGTATCAGCAGAAAATCTCGCTGCCTATGGCTACGGGGAGTTTGAAATTAGCAAAGAAGAATTGGAAGTTTTAAAATCCAAGGAAGAAGAAGGTCTAGCCTACAAACAAGCCCTTCAATACGCTTCAAAGGCATTAAAATCTTCAAAGGAAGTTAGGGATTATCTTTATAGAAAAAAAGTTTCTCCCCAACTTCAAGAAGATATCATTAAAAAGCTAGAAGATTTAAGGCTGTTAGACGACGAAAGATATTTGGAAATTTATTTAGAAGAAAAATTTAATTATTCCACAGATGGCTCAATTAAAATTAAACATAAATTGTATCAAAAGGGATTCGATTCCAAAGACGTCGATCCCCATTTGAGTAAATATAGAGATATTGAAAGGGAAAATTTAAAAAAACTAGTGGAAACTAGGCGTCGTTCTAGAAAAAATGAAGATAACAACAAGTTAATAAGGTATCTTATGAATAAAGGATATGAATATTCCCTGATTTCAGAAGTAATAAAAGATGAGGAATATTATGAATGATAGATATTTTATATATATCCTTAAGTGCAATGACGAAAGTTTTTACACCGGAATCACAAATGATTTAGAAAAGCGCCTGAAATGCCATAACGACGGGAAGGCTTCTAAATACACGAGAGCTAGACTTCCTGTGGAGATAGTATATATAGAAGAAACCCAAGGAAGAGGACCTGCCCAAAGTCGAGAATATGTCCTTAGAAATTTAAAAAGACAAGAAAAAATAAAGTTAATAAATAATTTTAGAGAAACTAAAAACCTAGAAGATTGAATTCTTCTAGGTTTGTTTTTATCTATTTCCCAATTTAATTTAATATTCTTCGTAAGTAATTTCCTCTGCTTCTCGCTTTTTCTTATGGGGTCTTTTAAATAAGACACCCAAAATCATACCGAAGGCTAGCCCCACAACTCCAACGCCTATAGCAGTCATCGATATAACGAGATTTCCTAAATATTCCTTTAAATATATATTTGGAATTAAACCAATTAACATTACAATCCCAACAATTAAAGATGCCAATCCTGGTAAGTATTTGGGAAATCTAATTCTTTCCGTAAAATAATTAACAGCAAATGTAATAATTAACATTGCCAAAGTAGCAAATAAAATCATTTGAAGATATTCATCATGGGTTTTTATTAATTCCTGAATCTCTGCCATCGTTCCACCTCTAGGTAATTATACAATACTTTAACATTCATAACAAGTTATTTAGCCCTTAGAGTAATCAAGCTTTTTTCCACGTCTTCTAATTCACTTTGGTTAAACCAAGAATTGGAAATAACGGAAGTGTTTGTGCTGAACTCTCTGTAATAAACTTCCTCGTATTCCCTGGTAATTCTATTGAACTTTATTAT
>JAEZYW010000042.1 GCA_023418835.1 Bacillota bacterium
AATCATTGCAGCGATTTTTCCAATATGCTTCATACCGCCACTTATCATATAATAAAGTGCAATTGTATAAATGATCGCAACCACGTTTATATTCATATTGAAAGTTCCAGCAACAGCTTCAGATACAGTGTAAGTTTGAATATTTAAAAATATTCCCAATATGAATCCAAAAGCAAAAAGTGCACTTAAGACTTTTGCTATGACCCTGTAATTTTTTTCTAAAGCAATGCCTTTTCTCATATAGTAGTTTGGTCCACCATAGGACTCGTTGTTTTCATCTTTTGATCTGTAGTGTACTGCTAGGGTTATCTCTACAGCTTTTATAGCCATCCCAAACAACCCTGCAACCCACATCCAAAATACTGAACCCGGTCCCCCTAAGGCAATTGCGGCTGCTACTCCCCCGATATTGCCTACACCAATAGTCGTTCCTAATGCTACACTAATTGCTTCAAAGGAAGAAAGTACTCCAGTCTGAGAAGATTCAACTTCTTCTGTATTACCTTCAAAGCTTTCTTTCATCAATTGGAATCTCTTTTTAAAAAATTTAAATTGAAGCATTCCAGATGCGAAAGTAAAGTATATTCCTCCAAGTAAAACTACAATTATTAGTGGAATTCCCCATAGATATTCGTAAACGATTATTTCTATAATTTGTTCAATTCCCACATTTTCCCCCTAATTTTATTATTTAATAGGTGTGAATCGAAGAGATAAACAGGTAACACTACCGTCTATTTTTTTAAATTCTGAATTATTTAATGTAATTACGTCATAACCCAAATCTTCAATTGCTTTTTTTGTCTTGGGATATCCTTCTGCCATTAAAACTGTCCCATTGATCCACGCCACATTTGCAGCATATGCCTCGTCTTCTCCTATGACAATTTTATTAAACTTGTCGAAAATTGGCATATCTACAAAATCTCCAGTGATTACCATATTATTATTTTTTATATACATCATGTCAGAACCGATGTGAAGTCCGTTGTCAGTTGGCACAGAAGAGCCAGTGTATCCGTATTTTTCTAGAATTTCGATAAACTGTTTTCTTCCAGCTTCATTTGATCTATCTGATTCCCCCAAATAAAAATGGTCTTCAGCTCTTACAATATCTCCTCCTTCAATGACTCCTTCGGTGATAAAGTGAATTTTATCTTCTGGATAATATTTCTTTAAAGTATCCACGATATATTCCTTTTCGCCATTTCTTTGTTCTGTAGCTGGATTGGTTACTATAGCCATTTTTTCTGTTACTACTGCAACGTCTTCTACAAAACAAGCGTCTGGATAATCTTCTAGTGGCGGCAAAACGTCCACAACCATTCCCAAGGATTCTAAAGCTTCGATATATTTTTTGTGTTGTTCTAAAGCCAATTCATAATCTGGCGTTCCAGTATCGTCACGTCTTAATCCATCTACCATACTTTTGGACGGTGTTCTAACAATCATATGTGTGTACATTTCAATCAAATCTCCTTTTTATTTTATTCTAGTTATAGGACAGGTAAAGCAAGTTGCTCCCCCGGTTCCCTTTATAGATATTTCTTTTCCTGGATATGTGAAAACTTTACATCCAGCATCTTCTAACTTCTTTTGTATCTTTGGTATTCCTTCTATTAAAACACAGACGTTAGGCTCTAGTGTCAAAACGTTGCAGCCGAGATAATCGTATTCGTCGTCGTCCACTTCCAAAAGCTCAATACCTCTTTCTAGAAGCATTTCTCTAAAGAAAATAGGCATATATCTGGAATAAACCACTGCTAATTTATCTGAAATTGGACTAATCAAACTCATTAAGTGAAGAACTTCTCCATCTCCAACTGCATGAGGTAGGGGAACAGTTATTACTTCATCTATAAAATCCTTTGTAAGCTCTGTAAACTGACGAATTCCCTCTTCATTAGTTCTGTACCCAAGCCCAATGGCCACAGTTTTATCGTCAATCCATAAAACGTCTCCACCTTCCATTCTTCCAGGTTCTGTTATATAGCCTAAAGTTGGAACTCCAATAGATTTTAAATAATCTTCTGCAGCTTTGGCCTCATTTTTCCTTACATCCTTTGTCATATTGAAATAAATTGCGCCCTCTTTAGTAATTTTTAAAGAATCGTGGGCATAAATTGAATCTAAATTAGTGATTTCATCTTCTGGTAAATACCAAACATTTTCCACATTTTCTTTAAGAATATTTTCAAAAACTTCGTATTCCTCTATACTCTTTTCCATATCTGGAATACCGTAATACTTACAAGCCTCATAGTTTTCGTTAATAAACTCTTGATTTTTGTAAGCCTCTTGGGGACGTTTATCATAATATCTGTGATTTTGTCCACCATGGATTGACAGCCATAATTCATATTAATCTCCTCCTACTTAATAAAAAAACCTCTCTTCCTAAAAAGGAAAAGAGGCGAATAGCAATATCGCGGTACCACTCTAATTAATCACAACGGATTATCTCTAAGTATTAACGTAACTGTAAACGTAAATCCATACTATTATTTTCCGGATTTAATCTCCTTGGTTCTATTCAGCATTCGTCCATCTGTCGGCTTTCACCTTCCCCGACTCTCTAAAAGATTTTCTCTTGCTTACTTCTCCAAATCAATGATTTTTAATATAATAACCAATTCAAATTTAAATGTCAAGGAAATTTATTGAAAATTTTTAAAAATATTGAAAATCTTCTCTAAAAATCTTCTAAGATCTTTACTTCAATGATTCATTAATTGGATTTTCCACCATATCTTTTATTCCCAAATTTAAAATCTTGTCAACTGTGGGAGCAATTCTTATGAGTTCTTCTTTTTCAATTACTTTATTTTCTTTGAAACTAGGTCCTACGAATATGCCCATTGCTAAATTTTTCTCTTTATCTGGCAAAAAACCATGATTTCCAGCAGCTTCAATAAAATAATCACCTGTAAACACTTCCCCCACTGCGCTAGGTTCAAAAGCATAACCTTCCTTTGCTTCCACCCATAATACAGCTTTGTCACTTGCCCCAAGTTTGACAATTTCTTCTTTGGTAAAAATTTTATCTATTCCCTCTAAGTTTAATTTTTCAATTTCCCTTTGTATATTTTCTACAATTTCAATGTCAGATTCATCTTTCAAATACAAGGCAGCTGAACCACCACAAGTGAGAAAGTATGCTTTGTAATCTTTAGTCGTTCCATCTTCTTCTGGAACTAAAAGATCCATATCTGCTAAAAGTTTATTTAATCTTATTCCCAAACTAGTATCAATTTGACTATGATCGCTCATTAAAATGATATCTATTTCTTCTAAATTTTTTACTTTAGCAATTTCTTCAAACATTCTTTCAAGTCTATTATCTAAACTTTTAATAGCTTTTTCAACTCCAAAGTGGATAGAGCCAAATCTGTGTTTCACACTATCAACGTCTACTAAATGCATAAAGGTTATATCAGGTTGATATTTTTTAAAGGTATAGACTGCGGCTTTTGCAATATATTCGTCCTTTTCTTCTTGAGTTGATTCAGAAGTAAATTCTCCAAACTCCCTTTTTAATTCTTTAACAAAATCAGCAGTTCCCTTTCTCATCATATGATCTTCTAAATATTCCCCATCCCATGACCATACTTCGGGAATGTTGTATTCTATCTCTCCAAAAGCAGTTGCTGGCCATCTAAAAGATGCAACTTTTAAACCCTTTCTCTTTGCCCCTTTAAAAATGGAATCTCCATTTAAATAATCTTCATCCCAATACCAATCCATATAAATTTTTTCTGGCTCCAATTTTAGATTATTGTCAATTTTATGGGAAATTGGATATCTTCCAGAAACCACTGTGGAATGAATTGGATAAGTCAAAGTCGGATAAATTGACTTCAACCTCCTTATCCAAGTTCCCTTTTCAATACATTTTTTAAAAAAAGGTAAATCTTTGTAAATTTCTTCGTCTGAAAAGCCAAGTGCATCTAACGAAATTATAAATAATGGATTCATTTTTTCTCCTTATTAGTCTTAATTTATTTTATACCTGTATAAGTGAAAGCCTCTATTATCCTCTTTTGGGCTATAATAAAGACGACAATTATCGGCAAAACCAAAATAATATTTCCAGCCATTAACACATTCCATCTTATTCCATCCATAGTAGATCTAAGCATGCTCACTCCTAGAG
>JAEZYW010000046.1 GCA_023418835.1 Bacillota bacterium
TTTCTTGATGATTTTAATAATTGGAATTTTCTTATTTATAACTCGAAAGACGGTTTTTGGAAACGAATCTAAAATGACCGTATTTAACCCTAACTTTTCAAAATATGGAGGAGTAGACGAGTCTAAAGCCATGTTGAAGACTATGGCATTAAGCGGTGCCATTGCAGCTCTAGCTGGAATAATAGAAATTTTTGGACTTAAATATCGATTCATAGATGGCATGTTTACAAGCACATCCTATGCTTGGACGGGCTTGATGGCGGGGTTGATTGCCGGATTGAATCCAATTGGAATTTTCTTTACGGGAATATTCCTTTCGGGTCTCCAAGTTGGAGGACAATCTATACAAAGGTCTACAAATGTTCCTTTGGAGATGTCTACAGTTATACAATCTTGTATAACCTTATTCGTTTCTGCTAAATTTTTTGTGAATTTATTGAAATCAAAAGTAAACAATAGAGATATTGACGAAGACTTTACTGATACTACAGAAATAGGAGGAGAAGATGGAATTTAATTTAAATTACTTAGCAGTGTTGATTAATTCGACCATTCGCTCCACAACTCCTGTTTTACTAGCAGCTTTAGGCTCTGCAATTTGCAGTCAAGTTGGAGTTTTTAATATAGCTTTGGAAGGGCAAATGCTCATAGGATCCTTTACGGCTATTGTCATAAATTATATTACTGGATCCACTTTACTTTCCGTTTTAGGGGGAGTTTTATCTGGGGCTTTAGTAGGACTTATCGTTGCTATTTTACAAGTTAAATATAACGGTGCCGATATGGTTATTGGAACTAGTATTAATCTTCTCGTGGGAGGAATTACTAGCATCTTATTGACTGTAATCCTTGGAGTTAGGGGAAGTTTTAGCAGTCCGGATTTAGTTTCCTTAAAGAATATTAAATTACCCATAATAAATAATATTCCTTTGATGAATAAACTCTTTCAAAACCTAACTATTATTGATTACATTTCCTATATAATTGCCTTTTTAATTTTTATATATTTATATCGCACTGTAATTGGATTTAGAACTCGCTCTGTGGGAATTAATAAGGACGCTTCAGAAAGTTTGGGTATTAATGCCACTAGAATAAGAATGGCAACAGTAGTTTTATCAGGAGCTCTTTGTGGACTAGGAGGAGTTGTTTTAAGCCTTGGGCAAGTAACATTATTTACAGAAAATATGACAGCAGGCCGTGGCTTTATAGCTATGGCAGCTGCAAGTATGGGGCAGCAACATCCGTTGTTGACTGTGCTATCCAGTTTGTTTTTCGGAGCTTCCCAAGCCTTCGGTGTTGCAATACAAAATGTAATACCCAGTCAAATTACTATGTCTATACCTTATGTCTTTACAGTAATCGCTTTGGCGGTATTTGGTTTTAGAAGAAAAAGAAAGTATAAAGGGTGAATTAATGACAGAAAAAAATATATTACCTTGTTTGGCACTTAGGCCAGGAGAAATTTATCCCCGAGTTTTAACTTGTGGAGATCCAAATAGGGCTGAAAAAATTGCTGCCAAAATGGAAGATTCTAAACTTCTTGTAAAAAATCGAGAATTCTGGTCTTATTCTGGAAAATATAACGGCGTTGGAATAACTGTAACTAGCCATGGGGTGGGAGCAGGGGGTGCCGCTATCCTTTTTGAATCTTTAGTCCGTGCTAGGGCAAAAGCCATAATTAGAGTTGGAACTTGTGGCGGTATGCAAGATGGAATTGATGCAGGAAGTATTGTAATTGGAACGGGAGCTGTTAGAGAAGACGGGGTTACAGAGAGAATGATACCCTCATCTTACCCGGCAATTTGTGATTTTGAAATTGTTAGAGATCTGGAAAAGGCAGCACAGGAAAAGAATTTAGAGTACCAGAAGGGCATAATACTAACCCAAGCCCTTTTCTATCCCAGTTTAATCGAATCTAAGGTAAAGCTAATGGCAAAAGCGGGAGTAGTTGCAATGGAAAATGAGGCGGCGAGTTTATTAGTTGTGGCTTCATTAAATAATATTAAGGCAGGAGTTATCCTAGCGGCAGATGCCAAAGCTTTTGAATTAGTGGGAGTTGAAGATTATAAACCCAATAGAGATTTAGTATTTGAAGCCGAAGAAAATGAGATAGAAATTGCATTAGAAGCCATAAGTAAAGTAGAAGTTTAAAACAATTATTATAGGGAGGGAACTATGAAAAGATACGACGAAGATTTAGCATTTATGCTCCAATACGAAAACGTAGCTTGGTATGAAGATGGGGCTGTTAAAATATTAGATAGAAGAATTTATCCTACAAAAACTGAATTTGTAATTTGTAGAACCCACGAAGAAGTTGCTCAAGCTATTGCAGATATGGTAACTCAAAGTGCAGGACCTTATACAGCTGCTGGAATGGGAATGGCTTTGGCGGCTTATGAATCTAGAGATATGGAAGAATCTAAGAAAATAGAATATTTAGAAAAAGCTGCATATACTTTATCCCACGCTAGACCGACAACAGTAATTAGAATGGAACAAATTACA
>JAEZYW010000066.1 GCA_023418835.1 Bacillota bacterium
GTCTCCTATTGAATATAGGTTACAAGCCGCTTAAGAAATCACAGACTAAAAAGTCCGGATTTAAGGGTTCACATCATATCGTTCCTTTTTTTATATAGACAAAGGGTTTAAATAAAATCTCCTTTAATTAATTCATATCCATTTTCTATAAAGATTTTTTCAGCCTCGTCTTTTTGGGTTATTTTAAAAACTGCACCTGCAACGTCATCTCTATTGGCATACATATACATATATTGAATGTCAAGATGGTCTATTAAATTCAAAATATTATATAAACTTCCAGGTTCGTTCTTTAAAGATACAACGGATACATCTGTTATTGTAACAGTCAAGTTATTTTCTTTTAAGATCTTCAAAGCTTCATCTGGATTTGTCACTACCATTCTCAGCAGTCCAAAGTTTTCTGTATCTGCCAATGAAAAGCTAAAAATGTTAATTCCACTTTCTTTAATAATTTTTGTAACTTCTGTTAAGGAGCCCTTTTTGTTTTCTATAAATACTGTCAATTGTTTAGTCAAAATACTTCCTCCTTTAATCATAAATTCTCTTGTCGATTACTCTTTTAGCTTTCCCTGCTGTTCTCTCAATAGTTCTAGGTTCTACCAGTTTTACTTTAACATTTAGGCCCAGATAATCTCTTAATCCCTTTGTAATATCTTGACGTTTCTTTTCAAGTTGTCTAACTTCGTCGCTAAAGAAACTGTCGTCCACTTCTACTAACAAATCGAATGTATCCATATTATCTACTCTATCAACTATAATTTGATAATATGAAGTCTCTCCAAGTTCTAATAAAGCAGCCTCAATTTGAGATGGGAATACATTAACTCCTCTGATAACTAACATGTCATCAGATCTTCCTATGAATTTAGAAATTCTTGCGTGAGTTCTGCCACACTTGCATTTTTCGTGATTGATAGAAGTTAAATCTTTCGTTCTATACCTAATTAAAGGGAATCCTTCTTTAGTTAATGTAGTGATTACCAATTCTCCAACTTCTCCATCTGCCACTGGTTTTAAAGTTTCAGGGTCGAGAATTTCAGGATAGAAATGGTCTTCGTAAATGTGTAAGCCTTCATGATATTCGCAATCTGCCGCCACTCCTGGACCTATAATTTCAGAAAGTCCGTAGATGTCATAAGCTTTTATACCCAGCTGATTTTCAATTTTAATTCTCATATTATCAGTCCACGGTTCTGCTCCGCAAATTGCCACTTTTAATTTTAAATTTGGCCTTCTATCACTTTCTTCTATCGCCTCTGCAAGATGCATCAAATAAGATGGAGTACAAGCTATTGCCGTACAATTTAAATCTTCCATCATCTCTATTTGTTTTTTTGTGCTAGTAGTAGACATGGGTATAACTGTACAACCTAAATTTTCAGCTCCATAATGAAGTCCCAATCCCCCAGTAAAAAGTCCGTAACCATATGAAACTTGCATGGTATCATTTTTACCAATTCCAGCCATGGCTAAAACTCTAGTTACACACTCCATCCAAATTTCAATATCTCTTGGGGTGTATCCAACTATAGTGGCTTTTCCAGAAGTTCCAGAAGATGCGTGAACCCTAACTATTTCAGAGATTGGCTTTGCAAATAAACCGTAAGGATAATTGTTTCTCAAATCTTCCTTTGTGGTAAAAGGTAGCTTTACGATATCATCAATGGATTCAATGTCCGAAGGTATTAAATCCAATTCTTGCATTTTTGTTCTATATGATGGAACATTGTGATAAATTCTCTTAACTAATTTTTTAAGCCTTTCACTTTGCAAATAGGAAAGAGATTCTATGTCCATACATTCTTTCGATTCATTCCAAATCACTCTACAATTACCCCTTTCTCTCTTAGAACTTTTTCAGCTTTTGGAGTATCATGGGTATCGATTACCATAAGTGGTTTTTCGTCTCGAATCACCATTGAATACATATAATTTACCCCAATTTTCTCGTTCTTTAAAATTTTTAAAACTTCGTTTAAAGCTCCTGGTCTGTGTTCCAGCTCCACTGCCAAAACGTCTCCAACTTTAAATCCAAAGTCATTTTCTCTTAAAACCCTTTCAGCTTCTTCATATTCATCCACAAGTAATCTCAAAATTCCAAAATCCGATGTATCGTTTACTGAAAAAGCTTTTATGTTAATATTGTTTTGAGCTAGAATATCTGTAACTTCAAAAATCGTTCCAATTTCATTTTCTACTAGTACCGAAATTTGTTTTATCATATTATTTCCTCTTCATACTGTCTTCCCACTTGGAAAGCTCTTATATTTTCTTCAATGGAATATTCTGGCACATTTTTCTTTATTTTCTCTAACCACACCTCTTCTTTAATGTCCATGTACTTAGATAAAACTCCTAAGATAATGACATTAAAAACTTTTAGATTTCCAATCTTTCTAGATTCCTCTAAGGCATCCACTAGGATAAGATTAAAGTCTTCTCTAAGTTCTTCTACGATATTTTCTGGATAAATTTCCTTTTTTATAACAACAGGCATTGGATCTATTCTTTGATCATTTACAATCATAATCCCGTCTTTTTTCAAAAAATGAGCATATCTAAGGGCTTCTAATTTTTCAAAGGCAATTAAAATGTCTCCCTGTCCCTCTTCCACAATGGGTTCATAAACTTTTTTCCCATATCTGACAAAGGTAACTACGCTTCCTCCCCTTTGAGCCATTCCGTGGACTTCTGAAAGTTTTACATCGAAACCAGAGTCTAAAATAACTCCTCCTAGGATTCTACTTGTTAAGAGGGTTCCTTGGCCACCTACTCCAACTATCATAATATTTTTAGTTTCCATATTCCCCTCCAAATTATAACCTATCAATTACCGAAGACGTCTCTTTAATTGCACCAAAGGGACATCTAGAAAAACAAAGTCCACAGCCATTACACATAGTGTCATTTATCTCAGTTAAACCTTCGTCATCAGATATTATTGCTGGACATCCAGGTCTCATACAAAGTCCGCATTTTCTACATTCTTCCTTATCTACAAAATATTGATTTTTAATAGCAACTCCTTTAAGTAAAACGCAAGGAGATTTTGCTATAATTACCGAGACCTCATCTCTTTCAAGTTCTTCTTTAAAAGCTCTTTCCAACTCTTTAGTGTCAAAGGAATTTATTTCTCTGACATTTTTAACTCCAATGCTCTCACAAAGTTTTTTTATATCTATAGAGTTTGAAATGTCACCCTCCAAAGTAACTCCAGTTGAAGGATTGTTTTGGTGTCCAGTCATCGCCGTAGTGGAATTGTCTAATATTAAAACTGTACCGGAACTTTTATTGTAAACCATGTTAATTAGAGAATTTATACCAGTGTGAAAAAATGTAGAGTCTCCTATTATAGCAATCCAATTTTTAATATATTCTCTTCCCCTAGCCTTTTCTATTCCGTGAAGAGAACTTATACTGGCCCCCATACATATTGTAGAGTCAATTACATTTAAGGGCTCTCCGGCTCCAAGAGTATAACATCCTATGTCTCCAGCTCCGTGGATTTTCAATTTATTTAAAACTGAATAGACAGACCTGTGGGGACACCCAGGACAAAGAATTGGCGGTCTAATTGGAGTTTGAGCTTTTTCTCTTGACGAAACTTCTTCTCCCATAATTGCCTTTTTTATCATATTGGCACTGTATTCATAGCAAAGGGAAAATAATTCTTTTCCTTCGCATTTTATTCCCCAAGCTTTAATTTGATTTTCAATTACAGAATCTAACTCTTCTACAACTATGAGCCTATCCACTTTCTTTGAAAATTCTTTAATTAACTCTTTGGGCAAAGGATTTATAATTCCAAGTTTTAAAACTGAAACATCTGGCAAAGCTTCTTTTACATATTGGTATGGAATTCCAGAGGTTATTATTCCAATGGACTCATCATTAATTTCCATTTTATTTAGATTCTCAATTGAAGATCCCTTTTCTTCTAATTTCCTTAAATTTTCTTCAACTACTGGATGTCTCTTTGCAGAGTTGACAGGAACCATTACGTTCTTTTGAGGATTTCTATTGTATTGAATCACTTCTTTTTCTAATCTGTCCTCCATTTCTACAATTCCCTGGGAATGAGAAAGTCTAGTGGTAGTTCTTAAAATAACTGGGGTATCAAATTCCTCACTTATTTCAAATGCTAATTTTGTAAAGTCCTTAGCTTCTTGACTGTCAGAAGGTTCTAATAGTGGAACCTTAGCAGCAATTGCAATACTCCTAGTATCTTGTTCATTTTGGGAACTATAAAGTCCAGGATCATCTGCCACAACTACAACTAACCCACCAGTTACACCTATATAAGAGGCGGTAAAAAGAGGATCTGCTGCCACATTAAGACCTACATGTTTCATAGAAGCCATGGACCTTACCCCACTCATGGAAGCTCCGATAGCAACTTCTAAGGCAACTTTTTCATTTGGCGCCCACTCGACATAAACATCGTCCTTATAATTAACTAAATACTCGCTAATTTCTGTACTGGGTGTACCTGGATATGCACTGGATACCTTGACTCCCGCCTCATAGGCTCCTCTAGCAATTCCTTCATTTCCCAACATTATCTTTTTTTCTTTCATAATTACCTCTTATCTATTTTCCCTCAAATCCGTAACTCTTTTTGCTTTGCCTTCAAATCTCTTCAAGGTTCTAGGCGCTGCTAAAGTCACTTTTATAGAAAGTCCAATTACCTCTCTAACTCCCATGACGATTCTACATTCCAAATCTTCCAGTTGTTTATATGAGTTTAGCAATTCGTAATCCAAAAGTTCCACCTTTAATTCCAAATTATCCATTCTATTTTTAGTATAAACTATCAACTCGTAATTAGAACCTACTTCTTCAATATTTTTCAAAACAGATTCAATTTGAGAAGGAAATACATTAACCCCTTTTACTACAAGCATATCATCCGACCTGCCTTTCAAAGGTTCCATTTTCACAGTAGTTCTACCACATTCACATTTTTCATAATGGAGTTTTGTAATATCTCTAGTTCTGTATCTAATTAAAGGAATGGCTTCTTTTGTCAAACAGGTTATTACCAACTCTCCTTCTGAGCCTGGAGGCAAAACTTTTTCTGTTTCAGGATCTATTATCTCGGGAAGAAAATGGTCCTCCATTATGTGCATTCCCTTTAAATATTCACACTCTCCTGCAATACCAGGGCCATTTAATTCGCTCATTCCATAATTTTGAGTAAATAAAACCTTATTATCCCAGATTTCATTTAGCTCCTTTCTCATTTTTTCCGATACCCCTTCTCCACCAAGTAGTCCAATTCGCAAATTGAAATCTTTAGAAGGAGTTTTCCCCATTTGCAAAATGCTTTCGCTCAGATGAAGAGCATAAGAAGGGGTGGAAACTAATATCGTAGAATTCAAATCCTCCATAAACATAATTTGTTTGTTGGTATTTCCTACTGAAGAAGGTATAATCTCGCAACCCATGTGTTCTAGACCGTAATGTAGACCCAAAGCTCCAGTAAACATACCGTATCCAAAACAAATTTGTGCAATATCGGATTTATTAGCTCCTCCTGCCGCAGCAACTCTAGCCACGGTTTCGGTCCAGTTTTTCATATCATTTTCTGTATAACCGACGACAGTTGGCTTTCCAGTCGTTCCTGAAGATGCGTGAACTCTGTGTAAATTTTTTCTGTCTACAGCAAACATACCAAAGGGATATGTATTTCTAAAGTCTTGTTTAGTTGTAAAAGGTAAGTTTTTAACATCAGAAAGACTTTTTATATCTCCAGGTTTTATGCCAATAGAATCCATTTTATTCTTATAATGAGAGACATTGTCATAGGCATATTGAACTTGTTTTTTCAGATTACTTAATTGTATATCTTCTATTTCACTCCTCGACAAGGTCTCCTCTAAACTCCAAATCATAATTTCCCCCTAATTAATAAAAAATGAGGTCTTACATATACTCTTTACCTCATTTGATATTGGTATTTCTTTTCATCAAATTATAACAATTACTGTAATTAATTGCAATATTTTAATAATTCTAAAACTACCTATACATTTCTAAAATTTTGTATTAAAATTAATGAATAAGATTTTAGACAAAACTTGTCTTAATCCAAATATTATTTTAGGTGATGAAATGATTAAATGTAGAGAAGAAATGCACAACGTAAATGCATATATTCCTGGAAAACCTATTGAAACGGTGAAAAGAGAATTTAATATTGATAAAGTAATAAAAATGGCTTCCAATGAAAACCCCTTCGGAACTAGTGAAAAGGTAAAGGAAGCTTTGACCAATTATATAGAAAATGGATTAGCACTATATCCAGATGGGAGCGCTTATTATTTAAAGGAAAAATTATCAAAAAAGTTTGGAGTTGAACAAAAGAATATCCTTATCTCCAATGGCGGAGACGATGCCCTAGCCTTAATCGCTTTATCTTATCTGTCTAATGAAGATGAGGTAATTTTATCTGAATATAGTTTCGTAAGATATAATGACAATTCCAATATACAGGGTTCAAAAATTGTAGAAATTCCAATGGTGGATTTTAAAATTGATTTGGAAGGAATTTTAAAGGCAATAAATGAAAAAACAAAATTAATTTGGATATGCAATCCTAATAATCCAACTGGTACTTTACTTGAAGAAGAGGAAATTATAAGTTTCTTTGAAAGAGTTCCAAAGGACGTGTTAATTGTATATGACGAGGCATATGGAGAGTTTATAAAAAACGAAAAAGCTCCAAAAAACGCCTTTGAGTTTTTCAAAACTTATCCAAATGTAATAACCGTAAAAACTTTTTCTAAGATATACGGTTTAGCTGGATTGAGAATAGGATACCTACTTGCAGATGAAGAAATAATTGAAATAATCAATCGAGGTAGACTTCCCTTTAATGTAAATGTTCTTGGGCTATTAGCTGCTGAAGTTGCTTTAGATGACGAAGAGTTTGTCAATTTTGTCTTTGAGGAAAACTTAAAAGGCAGAAAGTTTTTTTACAATCTTTTTGAAGAGCTAAATATACCTTATGTAATTAGCGAGACCAATTTTGTATTTTTTGAAACTCCAATGATTGATTCTAAAGATTTTTTCTTAGAACTTCAAAAAAGAGGGGTTATAATAAGACCTCAAAGAAATAATTACTCTAGAATTTCCATAGGAACGATGGAGGAAAACAAAATTTTTGAAAAAGAATTTAAAGAAGTTTTAAATAACTTATAGTAAATAAAAAAAGTGGCTCCATTTTTGATGTGAACCCTTAAATCCGGACTTTTTAGTCTGTGATTTCTTAAGCGGCTTGTAACCTATATTCAATAGGAGACAGG
>JAEZYW010000172.1 GCA_023418835.1 Bacillota bacterium
GAATTGGACCATATTGAAAAATTGGTAAAGTTGTGGAAAGAAAGGTTCGTAGAATTAAAAAAAGACGAAAAGATAAAGTATATATTTCCCTTTGAAAACAAGGGACCAGAAGTTGGAACTACAATGCCCCATCCCCATGGACAAATATATGGATATTCTAAAATGCCCTTGAGATTGAGGTTGGAGTTAGAAAATTCTAAAAAGTTCTACGAGAAATGCGGGAAAAACATTTTTGATAAAATAATCGAAGACGAAAAGGATTTTGAAGAGAGAGTTATTTTTGAAAATGAAAATTTCTTAGTCTTCATTCCTTTCTACGCTGCTTATCCATTTGGTGTAAATGTAGTTGCCAAAAAAGAGATTGGAAGTTTTGAAGAATTTGACGAAGAATTAATAAAAGACTTCTCTGTAACATTGAGGGACTTGACGGGTGCCTTTGATTTAATTTACAACAAGCCTTTCCCGTACATGATGGGAATCTATCAAATACCTGTAAATTCTTTAGAATATGAAGATGCAAGTAAATATTATAGATTTCACTTGAAGTTTTTCCCTCCTTTAAGGGGTGAAAATTCAATTAAATACAATGCAACCTCAGAGACGGGAGCCTGGGTTCACGGAAATCCTAGAAGGGTTGAAGAAACGGCTGGAGAAGTTAGAGAAGCCTATAGGAGGTTTCTTGAAAATGAAAAGTAGCCAAGAAATTATTAAAACAATTGAAGAAAGATTTATTGAGACCTACGGCGAAAAGGGAAGATTATTTTTTGCTCCCAGCAGGATAAACATTATAGGAGAGCATATAGATTATAATGGGGGAAAGGTTTTACCCTGTGCAATAGAAATAGGCACATTTGCCATGGTTAAGAAAAATTCCGAAAATAAGTCGAGACTTTATTCCATTAACGAGGAATTTGGTGGGGAAATTGATCTTGACAACTTGAATTTTGACAAAAACTTGAAGTGGATGAATTATGTAGCTGGAATGGCAAAGGTAATTCAAGATACGGGGAGAAATGTAGGTGGAATAGATGCCGTAGTTTATGGAAATATTCCCACTGGCTCTGGACTATCTTCTTCTGCTTCTTTAGAAATGCTGTTTGGAGAGATTTTCAATGTTCTCTTCGATTTAGGAATTTCTCGTGAGGATATGTCAATTTTAGGAATGAAAACTGAAAACGAACACTTTGGATTGCAATCTGGGATAATGGATCAATTTGCAATTAGCCTTGGCAAGGAAAATTCTGCTATTCTTCTAGATACTGCCACACTGGATTATAAGTATATCGATGTGGATTTAGGAGACTATATCTTGGTAATTTTAAATACAAAAAAACCAAGGGAGTTAGTCGAATCTAAATATAACGAAAGAAGAGCTGAAACCCAAAAAGGTCTAGAAATAATTCAGGGATATGTGGATATTGAAAACCTCGCTCAACTAGACGGTCACCCTCAAGAAAAAGAATTAATTTCAAAGATAGAGGACGAAACCATTAGGAAAAGAGTTATACATGTAGTTGAAGAAAATAGGCGAGTAACGGATATGATAAATGCCATGGAGGAAAGAAACTTTAAGAAGATGGGAGAGCTCTTAAACCAATCCCATGAATCCTTAAAAAACCTCTATGAAGTCACAGGATTAGAACTAGATTCTATTGTAGAAGGGGCCAGACTTTGCCCTAACACATTAGGAGCGAGAATGACTGGCGCTGGATTTAGCGGATGCGCAATTGCCCTTGTAGATAAGGCTTGCATTGAAGATTTAAATGACATAGTTTTAAATTACTATAAAGAAAAAACTGGAATAGACGGAGAACTAATTATATCAGACATCGCAGGAGGTCCTAGAGAAATATTATGAGTATACTAGTAACAGGAGGAGCAGGTTATATTGGCTCCCATACAGTTAGATATCTTAAGGAAAAAAATGAAGACGTAATAGTTCTAGACAATTTACAAACGGGATTTAGAGAAAGCGTAGATGTGGAAAAGTTTTATCAAATGGATTTAAGGGATAAAGACATTGATAGAGTTTTTAAAGAAAATGACATCACAGGAGTAATCCACTTCGCGGCCAATTCCTTAGTTGGAGTTAGCGTCAAAGAACCCTTTGAGTATTACGACAACAACGTTTATGGAACTTTATGTCTATTAAAAGCCATGATGGAAAATGATGTAAAAAATATTGTTTTTTCTTCAACTGCAGCAGTTTATGGAGAACCAGAAAATACTCCTATTTTGGAATCGGACAAAACTCTTCCAACAAATCCATATGGGGAAACTAAATTGACCATGGAAAAAATGATGAAGTGGTTTGACGATGCTTACGGAACAAAATACGTATCCCTTAGGTATTTCAACGCAGCGGGAGCCCATGAAAATGGAGATATAGGAGAATGTCACAATCCAGAAACCCACTTGATTCCCTTGATATTGCAAGTACCTTTGGGAAATAGAGAAAAAATATCCATCTTTGGAGACGACTACAATACCCCAGATGGAACTTGTATTAGAGATTACATTCACGTTTGGGATTTAGCGGATGCTCACTATTTAGCTTACAAATATATGTTAGATGGTAATGATAGCGAAATATTCAATTTAGGTAGCGGTAATGGATTTAGCGTAAAGGAAGTTGTAGACGTTGCTAGAAAAGTTACGGGACATGAAATACCAGCTGAAATTGCCGATAGAAGACCAGGAGATCCTGCAGTTTTAGTGGCATCCAGCGAGAAAATAAAGAAGACTTTGGGATGGAATCCACAGAGAACAAATTTAGAAGAGATAATAAAAGACGCTTGGAATTTCCATAAAAACAATCCCAAAGGATATATAAAATAGACAACTACCAAATTTTTTCATATGCCCTATATAAAAATTGTCACATTAGATTGTGGCAATTTTTATTTGTCCAATATTGCTACGGCTCTAACGGAGCTTCCATCTCCGCCCTTAATTTTTAAGGGAAGTCCAATGAAGAAAAACTTTTTATTTCTAGGCAATTTATCTAAGTTAATTAAGTTTGTATAGGTAATTATTCCTTTTTCCAATAAAGCCCTTTCCAAATCTACAGAGATATCTCCCCCTACAAAATTTGGTTTTGAATTTACAATCTTATCTAGTAAGTTGATATCTATTTCTTCGAAAAAAAGTAGATTTATTCCAGTGGGGAATTCGTCCTTGGGAGATAAAAGCATCGCCTCTCCCATAAACTTTTCCACTGGAATTTCGTCAATGCTAGAAAAATCTCTATTCGTCATATGGGAAAATGCGTCTACATGAGTTCCAGTATGGGATCCCATATTAATTTTACTTAAATTCCAACCGTGGGTCTTAAGAAAATGTACTTGTTCAATTTTAACCTCTGGATCTCCAGGATAAACTTCCATACCATCAGATATTGTCATAGATAAATCAATTATTTTCATATTCCACCTCTTTTTAGTATTATACTATAATATAAAAATCCTTTGAAAATAAAAATCGCTAGGCATTTCGTAACCTAGCGATCTTTTGAAAATATTTAGTTTCTAACTTGAATAACAACCACTTGATTTACTCCGTCCCACTCGATGTTTTTACCTTCACCGATGTTACCTTGAGTAAGTCCTAGGGCTCTTCCTATTTCAGATACAGGAAGCATTATTCTTCCACTTACTGTAATTGGATCCACTGTTAGAGTGAATTTTTCTCCATTTACATAAAAGTCTCTAGAGTCTAAGTTTACAACTGCTGTATTAGAACCTGATACAAAAACAGCGTTTCTAGTAGAATTGTCAAATGTTACAGTATATCCTAAGGATTCAGCAGCATATCTCAAAGGAAGCATAGTTCTTCCATTTGTGATATATGGAGCAACGTCCATGTATTTTGTCGTGCTAGATCCGTTAAGGGTTTGTACAAATTGTTTTGAACCTATTGTAAATAGATTTTTATAATTGTACTCTGGAGTTACGACATTTGTAACTGTTCCTGCTGTAAAGGATGTAACCTTGTCAGCGTAATTACTGTGAGTTGAGATTGCTCTAATAACTTCTCCAGATCTAATTGGTCTGTTAGTAGTTATGACAAATCTTCCGTCAGATCCCACGTCTGTTCTGCCAAGTTCTACGTTATTAGCATCTCTAGCAACTACAACGCCGTATGGAATAGCTCCATTACCTCTTATTATTGAAAAACCTGCATTTGCTTCTAAAATTGTGAAGCTACTGTCGTAAGTTTGTCCAGGTCTTTGTGGATATCTATATCCATCTCTGTACACATACTCATCTTTGATATTTGCATTTCTTAGATAATAACTTCTAGAAGTGTATCCTTCTTTTGTAGCTATTAGATAATAGTCATTGATATCGTCGTAATATCTGTAATAATATCCATCCCAATATCTTATATCATCTCTGTATCTACCGTAATAAATATCTTGAATTTGAGAATATGACAATTCTGGATATCTTCTAGCCATAGCATCTTCAAAATCTCTGTAATTTCTATAGTCCCTTGGATTTACTCCGTAATAGTACCCATCCCAGTATCTATCGTCGTATCTTCCGTCGTAGTATCCAAAATCATTTGAGATTTCGAATTTGCCATCGTAGTTGGAAGCAGTTGTGGAACCAACTCTTCTAGAACCTTTGTAAAGTTCTACCCTTGAACCAGGAGTAGCGTAACCTTCTACCTTGTTGTAATAAACATCGGCTCTATCGATGTAGGCATCTGCTGCCAACGCAGTTGCTGGTATCATAGTAATTACAAAAGCTAATACCAACATCATAGAAATAATTCTCTTCTTCATTTTTTCCTCCTCTAATTTTCAATAACTTACATTTTATCTAAAAATTTTGATAAACAATTTGATTGCACTGCACACTATTTTTTAATCTGAACGATGACTACTCTATTCGTTCCGTCCCATTCGATATTTTTTCCCTCACCTATGTTTCCATGGCTAAGACCTAGGGCAGTTCCCAACTCTGAAATTGGAAGCATTATTCTTCCGTTTACAGTCACTGGATCTACAGAAAGGGTATGCTTTTTACCATTTACATAAAAATCTCTAGATTTTAAATTCATAACTAGGGAAGTATCTCCTTTGGCAAACACAGCATTTTTTGTAGTGTCATCAAATGTTACTTCATATCCTAAAGCCTGAGCTACAAATCTAATAGGAAGCATTGTTCTTCCATTTGTTATATAAGGATCCACGTCCATATATTCTGTAGAAACTTTTGTATCTACAATTCTAGTAAAGGTCTTAGAACCGATAGTAAATTTATTTATATAGTCAAAAGCCTCCACGGTTTTTTCAGGAACTTGGGTCGCTCCCACAACTACAGAAGAAATTTTATCTACATACCTTTCATGGGATGTTGTAATAGTTATAAGCTCCCCAGCGATTAAAGGTCTCTTAGTCCTAATTGCAAACTTAGCTACAAAGTCTAGAGCCGTTCTTCCTAAAATTTCACCGCTTGCGTCTTTAATAGTTATATTTGCAAATGGAGTAGCCTTTTCTCCTCTAACAAAACTCTCTCCTCCCAAAGCTTCTAAAATTACGGGAGCTGTTGCAGTTTCCCTTGAAGGAGCAGGTGGTCTGTAAAAATCGTCTTTATATCTAGAATCGTTTAAATAAAATCTAGAAGAAGTGTAGCCGTCTTTTTCAGCAACTAGATAATAGTTGCGCAAATCTCCGTAGAAATAGTCTCTTCCGTAATCTCTATAATCTCCATAGTAATTAGCAAAAGTGTTTAAAATCTCAAAGTATCCGGCTGAATCAGCATTAACTGATTTCACAAAGGACCCGTGTCTGTAAAGATTTACTTTAGCATATGGAGCCGTATCTCCAATAACTCTATTGGAATAGACGCTAACGTTTTTAATTATGATATCTCTTCCAATTGGATAATAAGAACCTCTAGCAAGACTAAAGGTCAAGTCTTGTCTTTTACCAGTCATATAGACAGTTTTGGATTGGGTTCCATATCCTTCCCTTATAGCAGAAATTCTATAATTTCCATCTGATAGAGTGATGCTATTAGCATAAATAGTTTGGTTTTTATTAGAGTTGTTTAAATCTTCTATAAAATATCTTACATTGGAAATGTCGTATCCAGTAGAAGCATCCAAAGTTCTTAAATATAAAGTATTATCCTTTGGCAAAGGTTTAGAACTGTCCCTATTTAAACTAAAGTCAAAAGACTGTCTAGCAGGGGAGTAAGCGACATCTATTACTCTAGTACCCACATGATAACCGTCTTTTGTTGCCGTTATTGTGTATCTTCCGGGGTCCAATCTCGTAGAGCTTGTTGTAGAACCTAAATCTTCCCTATAAGACTCTCCTTTATATATTCTAAAGTTAGCTCCATCTAAACTAACTCCAGTTCTAGAATCTTTAGCAAAAAAGTTGATGTCTCTTCTCAAATGAGAATAATAATCTGAAGCTGCTCTAATACTCGTAGGAAATACGAATATTACCATTAATAATGCCAACAGCAATGAAATGCGCTTTTTATTCATGTTTTCCTCCTTTAATAATTAGTAAAATTTTGTTAGAATTGCCTTGCTATATTTACTATATCATCAAATAAAAAAGAATATGTAAAGAATGTGACAACTCCTCAATATTATTATACCAAATATAAGAGCTTTAAATAATAATATTGACAATAATTTATTAAGATTTGGTAAAGATGTTAAAAATATCTAAGTTAGTAATGGATTTGTAATAAAATTTTATCTGAATTAAAAGTTTTTAAAATAATTTCAAAAAAAGTGATATATTTTCAAATCTGGTGGTATATATATATTAAGATTTAAATTACAATTTAAATAACAAAATTAATTAGGAGGGAATTATGGGTATTTTATCATGGATTATATTTGGAGCACTAGTAGGTTGGTTAGCTAGTTTAATTATGAAAAGAGACGCTCAGATGGGAGCATTAGCGAACATCATCGTAGGGATTGTGGGATCCTTTATTGGCGGTTGGATAGGATCTACATTAGGACTAGGATACACAACTGGCGAATTTTCAATTATGGGAATAATAATGGGAGTTGTTGGTGCAAGTGTATTATTATTTGTAATAGGATTACTGACAGGATCTAGAAGATAGTTTTATTAATTAGATTGCTAAATTAATTGCAATTATCTAAAAGTTAGTATTTAAAACATTAATTGTCTAACAAAATTAATAAGAGTAAAAACCCAGACTATTTATAGTCTGGGCAGATTGTTGACAAAGTCGTAGGAATTTTGACTATCCTACGACTTTTTAAATAAATTTATCCCATCAAGTGCTGTAATTTCAACATTTATACCTGATTTTATGGTAAAATATAAGTAGAAATTTATGGTGGTGATTTAATATGATGGAAAAAATAAGAATAAAAACAGAGAACAAGTTCAATTAGTATCAATGGATGAATTAGTCCCTAAAGGTCACATATCAAGAGACATAGATAGAGCTATTGACCTTTCATTCATCTATGACTTAGTAGAAGATAAATACTCAAAAGATAGAGGTAGACCTAGTGTAGAT
>JAEZYW010000192.1 GCA_023418835.1 Bacillota bacterium
GTAATTATATGGTTGGAAGAGACGCAAACAAAGGGGACTGTGCTCACCCATGTAGATATAAATATAATTTAATAGAAGAAACTAGACCAGGAGAGTACTTCCCAGTCTTTGAAGATGACGACGGAACTTTTATCATGAATTCCAAGGATTTGTGCATGATACAAAATCTTCCAGACATGATAAACGCCGGCATAAACTCTTTGAAGATTGAAGGTAGGGTTAAAGGGATTTATTATGTAGCGACAATTATTAGATCCTATAGAATGGCATTAGACGAGTATTACAAAGCTGGAGAAAATTATAGTTTTGACGAAACTTATTTAGATGAAATTAAAAAAGCAAGCTATAGAGATTTTACTACAGGATTTTTCTACGGAAAACCAGAAAAGGATGCCCAAGTTTATACTACTAGCAGTTATATTAGAGGATATGACTTCTTAGGAATGGTCTTAGAATACGACGAAGAAACTAAATTGGCGACAATAGAGCAAAGAAATAGAATGTTTGTCGGAGATGAGATCGAAGTATTTGGACCGGGAGAAAAACACTTTACTCAAACAATCAAGCTGATGTTAGATGAAAAGGGCAAGGAAATAGAAGTGGCTCCCCATGCGCAACAAATCATAAAAATAGAAATGGATAAACCTGTTTCAAAATATTTCATGTTGCGAAAACCAGCTGATGAAAAAAATTAAAAAAATCGTAAAAACATTTGACAAAACTATAAAATTATGGTTTAATTGATAAGGTAGAAAAAGTAGAAGTACCGCTTCTCACCTCGTGGCTAAAGCCTATAGGTTACAATTAATTATTTAGAATGGTAATTATTTTGGTGCGGGCGCTTTTAAGCTCCGCACTTTATTTATTTCCGGGGGTGTAAACATAAAGGAATTAAGAATTAACGAAGAAATCAGGGAAAAAGAAGTTAGACTAATTGATCAAAATGGAGAGCAACTAGGAGTTGTTCCTCTAGCTAGAGCGCAAGAAGCTGCCAATGAAGCAAATTTGGATTTAGTAATGATATCGCCAAACGCTAAACCTCCAGTATGCAGAGTGATGGACTATGGCAAATACAGATATGACCAAATTAAAAAAGCTAAGGAAGCCAAAAAAGCTCAAAAAATTATCAATGTAAAAGAAGTCAGAATGACTCCAAATATTGATACCCATGATTTAGAGGTAAAGGCTAGACAAGCAGAAAGATTTTTAAACAATGGAGACAAAGTAAAAGTTTCTGTAAGATTTAGAGGAAGAGAGCTAGGGCATACCCAATTAGGTAGAGAAGTCTTAGATGATTTTCTTGAAATTCTCGGAGATAAAGCTATAGTAGATAAAAAGCCGAAGATGGAAGGCAGGAGTATGGTTATGCACCTTAATCCTGGTACGAATAAATAGGAGGAATGATTTAAATGGGTAAAATGAAAACTCATAGAGGTTCTGCGAAGAGATTCAAAAGAACAGGATCTGGAAAATTGAAAAGAATGCAACAAGGAGTTACTCATATGACTGGTAAGATGTCTCCTAAAAGAATAAGAAAATTAAGAAAGAGCAAACTTGTAAGCAAAGGCGATTTAAAGAGAATCGACCAAATGCTGCCAAGATAGTAGGAGGCGAAAGTAATGGCAAGAATTAAAAGAGGCGTAAACACAAAAAAACGTCATAAAAAAGTATTAAAATTAGCAAAAGGTTACTTTGGAGCAAAATCCAAACTATTTAAAACAGCAAACCAAGCTGTTATGAAATCTCTAAACTATGCATACATCGGAAGAAAGCACAAGAAAAGAGACTTCAGAAAAATGTGGATACAAAGAATTAACGCTGCAGCTCGTCAAAACGGCTTAAGCTATTCTAAGTTCATCAACGGACTTAAAAAAGCAGACATTCAAATCAACAGAAAAATGCTTTCTGAATTAGCTATCCACGATGAAGTAGCATTCAAACAATTAGTAGACATCGCAAAAGAAAAAGTTGCAAACTAAAATTACCGCGAAATCGCGGTTTTTTTATGTCTATAATGGGATAAATTTGAGATTTTAATAGTTGGACTATATATAATTTAGCATTATAATATTAATAGTTTAACAATATTCAAATAAAAATATCTATAACAAATAAATTAGAGGAAAAAATGAAAGATTTAAAAGAAAAATGTAAAGTAGCAGTAGTATAAATTTAACCTGTAATGTTTGATAAAAAAGCAAGCTTGAAAAAAGCAATTGAAAAAGCAGAAGAAGCTGCAAAGGAAGGTGCAGACTTAATTGTTTTCCCAGAACTTGTAATACCAGGCTATCCAGTTGGAATGACATTCGGATTTGTAATGGGAGCAAGAAAAGAAGATGGTAGAGAAGATTGGAAAAGATATTATGAAAACTCAATATTAATTCCTGGAGAAGAAACAGAGGAACTATCTAAATGTGCAAAAAGAACTAAGTCCTACATAAGCATTGGAGTATCCGAAAGAGATTCCTTAACAGGTACACTATTTAATTCAAATTTGATATTTTCACCTGAAGGAGAAATAGTAAGCCACCACAGAAAATTAAAACCAACTGGAACCGAAAGATGCGTTTGGGGGGATGCCAACAAGCATTATTTTCCAGTTGCAGATTCACCTTGGGGAAACATGGGAGCAGCAATCTGCTGGGAAGCATATATGCCTTTACTAAGAGTAGCGTTATATGAAAAAGGAATAACTATTTTCATATCTTGTAACACAAACGACAATCCAGAATGGCAAGCCACAACCCAACATATAGCTTTAGAAGGAAGATGTTTCTTTATCAATGCAGATTTATTTATTAGAAAAGAAGCATATCCTAAAGACTTGAAAACTTATAGTGAAGTAGAAAAACTTTCAGACATAACCTGTAGAGGTGGAAGCTCGGTGGTAGACCCTAAAGGACATATAATAGCTGGACCAGTTTGGGATAAGGAAGAGATAATCTATGCAGACCTAGATATGTCTATGGTCTATGCAAATAAGATGGAATTTGACCCTGTGGGACACTATGCTAGACCAGATGTTTTTAAATTTGAATTTGAGGATAAATAAAAACAATTTTAGAAAGTTTTAGAGGCGAAGAAATATCACTTCGTCTCTATTTTTGTTATAAAAGATTTATAATCACATCAGAATAACTAGTGAAGTTTGTAATGAATTGAAATAATTGTTATAATTCAATACGTGTGTACGTACATTATCGAACAATGTCTAAACAAAATTTAGGAAGATAATTGAATTGGCAAAAATGGAAATTTAAACCAAAAACTTTGGTATTCTACTTCACACTCTTTATATTGTATTCATTAATTTTCAACAATTATAAGTCGTAATATTATAAAATAATTTTTCAATATAGCAATACAGGAAATGTTTTGAATAATTCTTATGTTAAACTAAGGTTAACCTAGGGATCAAAGTTTAGGAGATGATAGCCATGACCACAATTGAATTACTTCAAAACACTATTGACTATATTGAAGAAAATCTAAAATCGGAAATAACCGTATCAGAAATTGCAGAGTATACAGGATTTTCTGTTTATCACTTTTCTCGTTTATTCTCTAACTATATAGGCATGCCAGTAGCTGCTTACTTGACTAAACGCAGACTTTATCATGCAATATTTAGTATTCAGTCTGGAAAAAAGACAATAGATGTAGCTTTAGAGTACGGATTTAACACCTATCCAGGGTTTTATAAAGCATTCAAACGTGAATTTGGTTGCTCTCCTACAAAGTATTTAAAATTAAATACTGCCAAAAAACCAATACCAATGGATTTAATTAAGGAGGCAAAGTTTATGCTTAATCAACGACAAATAACTCAATTGCTATTAAACTGGGATATACAAAAAGATCTAGATATTAACAATACCCTTACAGCAGGTGGGGCAGTTGAATCAAATAGTGCATGGTCAATAGGAGAAAAATATATATTTAAAACTGGAAAAAATATAACAGGACTTAAAACTCACATTGCTATCTCAAGAGAGTTAGAGAAATTTGGAATGGATTCAACTACACCTATTAAAACAATAAATGGTGAGGATTTTATTATCGAAGATGATAGATATTATATTTTAACAAACCGTATCAAGGGACAATTTTTAAGTCCAGAAGAAAGATACTCTCAAAATAGAGAATCTATGGGTGAAAAATATGGTGAAGCAATTGGGAACTTGCACAATATCTTTAAGAGACAAGATAAAAATATAGAAGTAAATGATAGCAATCTATTAAAAATAGTATTAGATTGGGCATTACCAAAGACAAAAACAACTATGGAACAATGGGTGTGCCCACTACCAAATAAATTTTATGAAGACTACATTAATAATTTCTCTATAATTTATAATGATTTACCTAGACATATTATTCATAGAGACTCAAATCCTTCAAATATAATGTTTTATGGAGGGGAAGTTAGTGGGTTTTTAGAATTTGAAATAAGTGAGCGTAATGTAAGGATTTTTGATCCTTGTTATTGTGCAACTGGAATATTATCTGAAGCAAGTGAAATAGAAGGAGGTTTTGATAAATGGCCTGAAATATTAAGAGGTATTATAAAAGGATATGATAGAGTTGTAAACTTAACAAATTCAGAAAAGGAAGCTATTCCATATGTAATTTATTCTATTCAAATGATATTCATAGCATGGTTACTGGATAATGAAGACTATAAAAATCTAGCCTTGAGAAATAGAGATATGCTAATATGGATATGGGAAAATAGGCATAGAATAATCATATAATCATCATAGAAAAAAACAAAGCTGCATGCAGCAAAGGTTAACTATAGAATCAAATTTTAGCGGTTCAGATGTAAAAGTCTGGGCCACTTTTTTATTTCCTCTAGCAAGGAGGTCTTTAGTATTTTTCAAAAACAACTTAAAAAAATAGATGTTATAATTATAATCCGTACTTTGCTTTATATCCATCATAATAGCTGGACCAGTTTGGGATAAGGAAGAGATAATCTATGCAGATTTAGATATGTCTATGGTCTTGCAAATAAGATGGAATTTGACCCTGTAGGACACTACGCTAGACCAGATGTTTTTAGATTTGAATTTGAGGATAAATAAAAACAATTTTAGAAAGGTTTAGAGGCGAAGAAATATCCCTTCGTCTCTATTTTTGTTATAAAAGATTTTTAATCACATCAAAATAACTAGTAAAATTTGTAATGATTTGAATTAATTGTTATAATTTAATACGTATGTACGTACATTGTCGAACAATGTCTACACAAAACTTAGGAGGAGAATCGAATTGGTAAATAATGGAAATTTAAACCAAAAACTTTGGAATTCAGCAGATATATTACGCTCGAAAATGGATGCGAACGAATACAAGTCTTATTTACTAGGACTTATTTTTTATAAATTCTTATCAGACAACTTACTTTATTCATCAGTAGATTTAATCGGAGAAGAAGTTGAAAATCTACAGGAAGCTCAAAAAGTTTACGAAGAAGCTTATAATTCAGAAGACAAGGAAGATTTAATCCAAGAACTGGACTATCAATACTCTTACTACATAAAACCAGAACTTACTTTTACATCCTTTATAGAACAAATCGATAACAGAACTTTTCAACTAGAATCTTTACAACAAGGATTTAGAAATATAGAGCAATCCAGCGAAGCCTTTGAAAACCTATTTGAAGATGTGGACTTGTACTCTAAAAGACTGGGAAATACTCCCCAAAAACAAAACCAAGTTATTTCAGAGATTATGAAAGAATTAGCGCCGTTAGATCTATCTAGACATGATGGCGATGTATTAGGAGATGCGTACGAATATTTAATAGGTCAATTTGCATCGGACTCGGGAAAAAAAGCAGGAGAGTTTTACACTCCTCAACCAGTTTCTAAATTGATGACTCAGATAATAATTCATGGAAAAGAGAACAAAAGAGGATTTACAGTTTATGACCCAACAATGGGGTTTCATGTCATAATAATGACAGAGGCAAATAGTTATGTAAATACAAGGAGTTTAGACCTTCTACCAAAGTTTAAAACTCAAAAAAATAATAGTTGGTGTGCTGCTTAGAGTAACTATTTTAAATATAGTTATTGTAAACAGTACATCAGCTTAAAGGGAGGAAAAAAGCTTGTCGAAAATTAAAAATGATAAAATTTCTGCTAAGGGCTTTGATATTCAAGTTTATACAGAAGATTTTAAGAATGATTATATAAGTCTTACTGATATAGCAAAATACAAAAATACAGATGATCCAAGATTTGTTATTCAAAATTGGATGAGAAATAGAAACACTCTTGAATTTATAGGATTGTGGGAAGTTTTAAATAATACAAATTTTAACCGTGTGCAATTCGACACGTTTAGAAATGAAGCAGGTCTAAATAGATTTACAATGACACCAAGTAAATGGATAG
>JAEZYW010000202.1 GCA_023418835.1 Bacillota bacterium
TGCTATAATGTTGGCAAATAATGCAACATACCTTGACAAAGCAACTTTCCCATCTAGTTTCATAACTACAGAAAAATATGCACAAGAGAATAGAGATATTTTAGTAAGATTTGCTGCAGCTATCCAAGAAGCTCAAGATATGAGAAAAGATAGAATAGATGAAGTTGCTAAAGCAGTTGCAAAAGAAACTGAAATTGACGAAGAAATTATGTTAACTAGTAAGAATGAAGGAAACTGGGAAACTTCAGGAGCTACTTTCCTTAGTACAGCTCTAGGAGACGGAACAGTTAAAAGCTTCTATGAAAACCAACAAAAAACATTTCTAGATGCTGGAGCAATTGAAGAAGAAGTTCCAGTAGAGAACTACATTATGTTTGATATAATGGAAGAAGCTAATGAGATGGCGACTAAATAATTAGATTTACTAAAGGAGATGTTTTTAAATAAATATCTCCTTTATTTTAAATTATGATTTAGGGTGTGTTATAATTTTGCTAAGAGGTGTTATTATGCTTATTATTGCACTACTCATAATGTTTATTACAACTTTATATTTAGTTTTCCGTAGAAAGGACATCTTAAGTCTTTATATGATGCTTATATGTATTTCCTTTTTATTGATGTTTTTAGGAGTAATAACTACTATTGCAAAATCTGGTGGATACAGCATTTCTAATTTGACTTTTCTTTTTTTAGATAAAAGAATTCAAACGACTTTGCAAAACATGCCTATTACCTTAGGTATCGTAGGTTATGCCGTTGCAATTGGGAGAACTCTTTTTCCCTATTTTCTTCTTCTATTGTCCATAGAATGTTCCATGATTTCTATATTGAGAAGAAATAAAAGAAAACTCATATATTTATTAGCTATTTTGCCAACTTTATATTTGATTTATTATTATCCCCCAATTTTTAAAACAATAGTAACGGGAAGATTTAATTTACTAGTTTTCAACATCTATATGGCTAGGGTTTGGATTGTATTATATATAGTTGTGGCTTTCTCGTTATTGCTATTCGAATACTTTTCCATAACTATAAAAAGTTCTAGAAAGGAATTTAGATCTATAGTCTTAGGAATGATCGGTCTAACTTCTTTTTACGGAATGTATGCAATACAAGACCCAGCGCAGATTTACAATATGTTTATCCACGAATATATTTCCATTGGATCTTTGACTTATATTAACAAAGCCCTGGGAAATTTTGGATATTTAAGCATTATTTCTTTTATAATTTTATTCCTAGTAGTGGGAAATATAGGTTTAATACAATATACAAATATGAGTTATTTGGAATACAGAGAAGATATAGTTTCCAAAAAGAAATTTGACAATAGAAGTATGGGAGTCTCTGTATTTGCCCACAGTTTAAAAAACCAAATACTAGCATCTAAAGTTATGGACAGAAGAATGGAAAGGGCTTTAAAAGAAGAAGAGATCGACAAAGAAAAACTTTTCGATATTATAGAAAAACAAAAGTCCCTTCACGATCAGATGATAAACCATATAAATTCTGTATATAAGACCATTAAGCCAGGATCCATACACCTTACTACAAATCATTTGTCTGAAATTATTGGAATTGGAGTTTCAAGGTTTTTAAAAAATGGATACGATGTGAATTTTAAACTGGACTTTAATTTCGATACTAAAATTCTAGCTGACAAGGAACAATTGGGAGAGGCAATTTATCAACTCCTTTGTAACTCAGCAGAAGCCGATAGTGAAAATATCCAAATGATTGTGGAAAAAGAGAGGCTTTATTACGTTATAACCATAATAGATGACGGTTCTGGAATTGAGAAAAAGAATTTAAAGAAAATTTTTGAACCCTTTCAAACCTATAAATCCTCCAATGAAAATTGGGGTTTGGGACTTTATTACATTAGACATGTAGTGAGGGGACATTACGGAAAGATAAATATAGAAAGTACATTGAATGAAGGAACAGAAGTACAAGTTATGCTGCCAAAGTATTTAGAAAAGAATGAGTGATCTTATGATAAAAGTTGTAGTTTCAGAGGATTTTGAAATTTTAAGAGAAGAGATAGTGGAAGTCCTATCTTCTGACGATGAAATTGATGTAGTCGCAGATTTCCCAAGGGGAGACTTGACAGTGGATTACGTATTAAAAAATCCAGTGGATGTAGTTTTAATGGACATAGATATGGAAAGTCCAAGGGCTGGAATTATCGCCACAGAACAAATAAATGAAGGCAAACCTGAGACTAAAGTAATTTTTCTGACTGCATATGAAGTGGATGACATCATTATGGAAGCCATGGGAGTTGGCGGCGTGGATTATATATGCAAGGAAAATTTTGACGATGGCTTAATTGATAGGGTAAAAAACGCCTACAATGATAAAGTCGTTTTAGATCCTTCTATCGGCAGAACTATTAGGGATGAATATACTCGTTTGCGTTATTCTGAAAGAAGTCTACTGTTTTTTATAAACAACGTGGGAAGGCTAACTCCTGCTGAGTTTGAAATAATGAGACTAATATTGGACGATAAAACCAATAGAGAAATAGCAGCTGATAGGAATGTAGAAATGGCAACGGTGAAAAGTCAGGTAAGAGCAATACTAAATAAATTTGGTTGCAGGAGAAAAAAAGACGTTATAGATATTGTTAAAGATCTGAAATTGGAATACTTATTTTCGAAAGGAGAAAATTGATGGAATATTTTAAGATTGAAAGGGAAAACCTTGGAGAAAATTCAAAACTCCCCCTATTAAAATTGGGAGATTCAGGAGAAGTGTTTTATGAAATAGCACTTAAGATGGTGGAAGAAATCGAGAAAAATAATGAAGCTGGTGAAAAAACTGTATTTATTTTGCCAGTGGGACCAGCAGGTCAGTATCCGATTTTTGTTCGCTTAGTTAACTCCAAAAGACTTAGCTTAAAAGACACATGGTTTATAAATATGGACGAATACCTGACAGATGATTTGCAATATATCGATAAAAATGACGATTTGTCCTTTATAGGATTTATGGATAGAGAAGTTTACGGAAAAATTGACAAAGATTTAGTCATGGAAGAAAACCAGAGAATTTTCCCCGATCCAAAAAATCCAGACAAGATTGGAGAGATAATAGAAGAATTAGGTGGAGTTGACATCTGTTTTGGAGGAATTGGAATAACAGGACATTTGGCTTTCAACGAACCCCAAGATATGAGTGTAGAAGAATTTAAAAATCTTTCTACTAGGGTAATTGAAATTGCACCAGAAACTAGATGCGTAAACTCTATTGGAGATTTAAGCGGTGCAATAACTGCAATGCCTAAATTTGCAGTTACAGTGGGAATGAAAGAGATTTTAAACTCTAAAAAGTTAATTTTTGGGGCTTTTAGAGATTGGCATAGGGCAGTAGTTAGACAAACTCTATATGGAGAAGTGAGTGCCAATTTCCCTGCAACTTTAATGCAAGAACACCCAGATGCAATGTTAATAATAAACGAAAACGCAAGTATTAAGCCATTTTAAGGAGATAAAAAATGATAGTATCACTAAAACCTTTATTGAAAGCAGCAAGAGAACACAATTTTGCTTATGGAGCCTTTAATGTAAACTCAGTTTCTCAGATTGAAGCTGCTCTTAGAATCCATGAAATTTTTAATAGCCCTATGGTTTTACAAGGGGCTGAACTGGCAAATGCCTTTATGAGCGGGAAAATAGATTTTAAAAACGCATCCTTTGAAGATAAGAAAAAGGGAATGGAAATAATGGCAAATGCCTTTTACAAAATTGCGGAAAAATCCAAAATTCCTTCAGTCCTACACCTTGACCACGGTTCTTCTTTTGAAGTTTGTAAGGCTGCCATAGATTCAGGGTACACATCAGTTATGATTGACGGAAGCTCTAAGCCTTTAGATGAAAATATTGCCGTTACAAAAGAAGTTGTGGAATATGCAAAAAAACACGGCGTCAGTGTAGAAGGTGAATTGGGAGTTTTGGCAGGTGTGGAAGACCACGTCTTTTCTGCAAAATCCACTTACACTCATCCTCTAGATGCAGTGAAATTTGTCAGAGAAACGGGAGTAGACGCTTTGGCAATTAGTTATGGAACTAGTCATGGAGCTAATAAAGGTTCAAATGTGGTTCTTAGAAAAGAAATTGCCATAGCTGTAAACGAGTGTTTAAAACACGAAGGATTGGAATGCTCTTTGGTATCCCACGGATCTTCAAATGTTGACCCTTATTTAGTACAACAAATTAACGATTTAGGTGGAGATATTAAAAACGCTGGTGGAATTCCAATTGCTCAATTACAAGATGTAATTAAATCTGGAATTGGAAAGATCAACGTAGATACAGACATTAGACTAACAATAGATAGAAATGTTAGAGAAGTTCTACAGTCTAATCCAAATCTGTTAAAAGACGAATATGTAAAAATGATAGACGACAAATTAAAGAGAAATCCTGCAGACTTCGACCCTAGATATTTTATGGCAGATATTATAGACGTAATGGCTACTGGAGAGATTCCAACAGAAGAAGTAGGAAAAGTTGTGGAAGCTATGAAAGACGCTGTAATGGAAGTTTGCGGTAGAATGATTATAGCCTTTGGAAGTGACGAAAAAATTAAATATATAGAAAACTAATTATCTAATTTATAGGGAGGTTTTATGAAAAAAATATATGTAAATTTTAAGAGATTTGATGTGCCAAAAGAATTTGGAGGAGTTAATTCCCTGTATCCAATTGAGAAATGGTCTAAATCCATAGTAAATGACCTAGACGGTAAATTAGATAAATATAAAGACGCAGAATTTTCTTTTTTCTTTCCAGAAGCCCACTTGCTAAATGGAATGTCAGAAGAGCCTAAAAATATAAAAATTGGAACTCAAAGCGTTCACCGCCACGATGTGGAAGAAGGAAAGAACTTTGGAGCATTTACAACCAGTCTTCCAGCAGCAGCTGCTAAAGGATTGGGAGCAAAAGCTACATTAATTGGACATTGCGAAGAGAGAAACAATCTAAAAGAAATTATTTCCACATCCAATGGAGATTTATCAAAAGTGAATGAACTTTTAAACATGTCTGTAAAAAGTGCCATAAACAGAGGACTTGATGTGTTGTTTGCAATTGGTGAAACTATGGAAGAACAAGAAAATTGGGAAGAAGTTTTAGAAACCCAATTGGAAGTTGGTTTAAAAGATGTGGACAAATCTAAAGTTACAATTGCCTACGAACCAGTTTGGGCTATTGGACCAGGAAAGACCCCACCAGATCGAGAATATATACAAAAAATTGGGAAGTTTATTAAAGAAAAGACAGGTCTTCCCGTCGTATATGGAGGCGGATTAAAATCAGACAACGCCGAAATGCTATCATCGATTCCAGAAATTGACGGGGGATTAATTGCCCTTACTAGATTTAGTGGAGATATAGGATTTTACCCAGAAGAATTTTTAGAAATAGTTGACTTATATTTAGGAGAGGAGAAATAAATGAAATTAGAGTTTGAGTATGGACAAGGAACTATGAGTGGTGAATTACCAGACAATACAGACGTATTTATTCCCGGAGAAACAGTTGAAGATCCCCCATTTATTCCAGAAGATGAACTAAAAGATAGGTATCTAGAAAGTATAAGAAACCCAATTGGAATGGAGCCTTTATCTAAAACTGCAAAACCAGGAGATAAAGTTACAATTATATTCCCAGACAGAGTAAAGGGAGGAGAGCAAGAAACTTCCCATAGAAAAATGTCAATAAAGATAATCTTAGAAGAACTTTATAGTGTGGGAGTAAAAAAAGAAGACGTACTCTTAATCTGTTCCAATGGACTTCATTCTAAAAATACAGAAAAAGAAATTTATGGAGTTCTAGGAGATGAGTTATTCCACGAATTTTGGCACTCAGGACAAATAATAAATCACGACAGTGAAGACTACGAAAACCTTGTAGATTTAGGAAAAACTAGAAGAGGTGACCCAGTAATTATGAATAAATATGTCTATGACGCTGACATAGCTATTCTAATTGGACACACTCAAGGAAACCCATACGGAGGATACTCAGGAGGATATAAACACTGCTCAACTGGTATAACCCATTGGAAGAGTATTGCAAGTCACCACGTTCCCAGCGTAATGCATAGAGAAGACTTTACTCCAGTAAGCAGTAATTCTTTAATGCGTAGCAAATTTGACGAAATAGGAATGCACATGGAAGAAAAAATGGGCAAAAAGTTTTTCGTATGCGACGCCGTTTTAGACACTAAGAGTAGACAAATTGAAATCTTTTCAGGATATGCAAAAGAATTGCAACCGATAAGTTGGGAAGTTGCAGACAAGAGAACTTACATCCACTGGGCAGAAAAGAATTATGACGTTATGGTATTTGGAATGCCACAATTTTTCCACTACGGAGATGGAATGGGAACTAACCCAGTAATGATGATGCAAGCCCTTTCAGCTCAAATTATTAGACATAAAAGAGTTATGACGGACAATTGCGTAATAATTTGCACATCCATTTGTAACGGATATTTAAACGAATTCTTATGGCCATATATGCCAGAGCTTTTGGACATCTATAAGAAAAATTACAACAACACCCTACCAGATTTAAACAGATGGGGCGAATACTTTGCAACAAACGAAGAATATATTAGAAAATATAGATTTACAAATGCCTTCCATCCATTCCATGGATTTTCCATGATAAGCTGTGCTCATATTGCAGAGATGAACACATCTGCAATATATATAGTAGGAGCTCAAGAACCAGGATGGGCAAGGGCAATGGGGCTAAAAACTAGAGCCACAATTGAAGAAGCTCTAGAAGATGCTAAGAAAAAATATGTGGGAGAAAATCCAAATGTACTAGCACTTCCACTTACTTTTAAAACGACATCAGTTCACCTTTGTATGAAAGACGAAGGAAAGACAGATTTAAAAGGTTTTTCACATCCTTGCGGATGCTAATAACTAATGGATAGAGGTTAAATATGAAATTTCAAAGCGAAAATATTGTATTAGAAGATAAGATAATATCTGGAGAAATTGTAGTAGAAAACGGCAATATTATTGAGATTAGTTCAAAAAGATCTGAAGAAGAGTCTGTTATAGACTTAAAAGATCATTATATTTTTGGAGGATTTATAGACATTCACACCCACGGTGGAGATGGAGTAGACGCAAATAAAGCCGATGTAGAAGGCTATAAAACCATATCCAATTTTTTTGCTACCAAAGGAGTTACTGGATATTTGACCTCAATTTTAACAGACACAAAAGAACAGACAATTTGGTGTATTGAAGAAGTTGTAAAGGCAATGGAAAATAACAATGGCGGTGCGAAACTTTTAGGAATCCATCTAGAAGGGCCATTTTTAAATCCTGAATATAAGGGAGCCATGCCAGAGAAACTTTTGCGCTATGGAGATATTGAACTTATTCGAGAATATCAAAAAATTGCAAAGGGCAATATTAAATACATCACCATTGCTCCTGAGTTTAAAGAAAATATGGAAATCATAGAAGAGTTGGTTGATCTAGGGATTGTCGTTTCCCTAGGTCATTCCAACGCAACATATGAAGAAACTTTAGAAGCTAAAAGACGAGGAGCTAAAAGCGCCACTCATTTGATGAATGCCATGAGACCAATCCATCAACACGAGTTGGGAATTGTAGGGGCAACCCTTATGAGTGATTTAGTAGCAGAAACTATAA
>JAEZYW010000001.1 GCA_023418835.1 Bacillota bacterium
GACGTATACTACGCACAATGACTCTCTTGATTTAATTAAAAATTTTATGACTGATATAGTCCGAGAATGTAATGAGATTTGTCAACTTGGAGTCCTTGATAATGCTAACCCTGGTTATGTTTTTTATGTTGGAAAAGAAGAGCCTTTACAGTCTGTAACATTAAAATCTAGCATTGGATCTTCTTTACCTGCACATGCAACGGCTTTAGGAAAATGCTTGCTATCTTCATATGATGATAGTTTTATCAGGAATCTCTATGAAGATGGAATGGAGAAAGTAACTAACAAAACAATTTCAAATATAGATGATTTTTTACATGAATTGGAAAAAGTTAGAGATAATGGCTATGCTATTGAGATAGAGGAATCAGCTAAAGATATCATGTGTATTGCCGTACCATTATCACAAAATAATCGCATTGTAGCTTCATTAAGTGTATCTATACCTATATATAGAGCAGCTGATGAAAAGATTGATTCAATAATAAGACTTTTATTGAATAAGAAAGAAGATATCAACTCTGTTCTAACAGAAAAACCATTTGCTTAAATTTATAAGGATTAGGAGAAATAATTATGAAGTTTTTTAGATTTAAAACTAATGAAAATCAAGTATTTTCTGGGATTAAAATTAGAGACAAATTAATTCCATTTGAGAATCTGGATTTATCTAAAAAATTTAATGATATACTGGATTTTATAATTAATGCTAATAAAAATGATTATTTAATTCTAGAAAATATGGATTCAATAATAGGATATGAAGAAAGTAATGTGAGGATACTGTCACCTTTTGAAAAACCAGCTTATGATATTCTTTGCATTGGATTAAATTATCAAGAGCATCTGGATGAAAGTATAAATTTCATTGAAAATATTGCTCCTTCAGCAACGTTTTTTACAAAAAGAGCTGCATATCTTCTTGGTAATTCTGATAAAATATTATTAGATTCTAACCTAGATGATGCATTGGATTATGAAACTGAATTAGCAATTATAATAGGGAAAAAAGGAAAAAATATAAATATTGATGATGCTATGGAGTATGTTTTTGGATATACAATACTTAATGATTTATCAGCAAGAAGCCTGCAAAAAAATCATGGTCAGTGGTTTAAAGGAAAAAGTCTAGATGGCTACACATCTATGGGGCCCTGCATAGTCCACAAATCAAATATTCATCATCCTCTAAACTTAGATATTACAACAAAGGTTAATGGAATAGTTAGACAAAACTCTAATACAAAATACATGATTAGAAATGTAGGAAAATTAATAAGTGAGATTTCAAAAGGAATGACCTTATTCCCGGGCGATATTATTGCAACAGGCACTCCATCCGGTGTTGGTTTGGGATTTAATCCACCAAAATATCTAAAAGATGGAGATATCGTAGAGAGTGAAATTGAATGTATAGGTTCGTTAATTAATAAAGTTGTGGAAATTAATAATAAGTAGTCTACAACTTTAAATCACATAAAAAGCACACATTGTGTGCTTTTTTTACGCGAATAAATATTCTGTTACAATTGGTTCTCTATTGTCTACTTTATCGTGGTAATACTCGTATAGGCATATGTCTTGGAAGTTTCCGTCAATAAAGACAACATTACTAAATCCTTTATTCTGAAGAATTTTCAAACTTCCATAGCTGTCGATATAGATTTTTTTATCTTTTGGAAGTTCATCTATTCTTTCTCTAAGTTCTCCTGAAGGAATATTTGTTGCACCTTTAATATGTCCTTTTTCAAAGGCTTTTTTAGATCTGGTATCTAAGATAAAGGCTCCTTTTTCAACTAGTTTTCTCACATCTCGGATTGGAGCTTTTTCGAATTCTCCCTTAAGGTAACTTATTCCAGTGGATGCAATTAAATTTGTGATGTCTTTTGGCGTAGAATAAAGGGGTGAATAAGCCAGTTCATTTTCCCACATATCATAAATAGTTCCGCCCATTGTTATCAAAGATGAAACTACGTTGATTCTTGGGGTGACTTGTCCTCGCCCAATCACTTGCGCTCCCAATATTAGTCCCGTAGGATCTTCAAAAATCAGCTTCATATGAATAGGTTCTGGATATTCTACTTGATCCCTGCTAGTCATATAAACAAATTTATATTTTCTGTTTTCTTCTTGTAATGTCCTTTCGTTTAACCCCACCGCTGCACAATTTAAATCAAATACTCTCAAAATTGAAGAGTTTATCACTCCTCTATTTTCTGTGAGATTTCCGTAAATGTGGTTTGCTACTTTGTCTGCTTGGCGGTGAGCAGGCCCTGCAAGAGCTAACATGGATGGCTTTCCAGATAATTTATCGTGGACTTCGATAGCATCTCCAATGGCGTATATAAATTCATCTTCAGTTCGATAATTTGAATCTACTAATATTCCTTTAGTGACTCCAATTTTTAGGCTCGCATCTTTAACTAAAGTTGTCTCTGGAGAAATTCCAATTGCTAAAACTATCAAGTCTCCATCGTACTTCTTTCCAGATTCCAACTCAACCCCTTCTAAGGAAGTGCTTTTAACTCGGCAACCTAAAACTAGCTCAATTCCTTTGTCCATCATTTCTTTATGGATAATCTGTGCCATGTCTTCGTCAAAAGGTGTCAAAACTTGTTCTTTAGAAC
>JAEZYW010000056.1 GCA_023418835.1 Bacillota bacterium
CAATTGAAGAAGCTAAGTAATTAAAAAGAGTTTGCAAAAGCAGACTCTTTTAATGTGATTATTAATAATGACTTAATACTCAAAACTTTTTATATACCTTTGATAATCACTTTTATTTTGGACAAAATCTTCCTCATATGCCCAAATTGTCAAGATATAAATGTCTTCTCCATTTACAGCTTCAGCTTCATAGAAACGAATATTTTTTCCGTTTTCATCTGGGTAAATAAATTCGCTTACTTGAACTTTCCCTCCATTTACTTGGTAATCTTCTTTACCGATATAACTAAACTCTGGATTGTGGGAATAATAAGAATATAAAAATTCTTGGGATATAAATTCTTGAGAAAGATATTTCATTTCTTCTTCTGTTAACGTTTCCCCTTTCATTATTTTTTCAATGAATTCCATTTCAACATCGTTATAACCGTTATCTCGAAGTTCTTGTAACTTTGTTTCTTTTTCTTCTGGGGGAGTTTCTTTTACCCCTTCCAACTCTTCATTTATATAATCTAAATACTCTTTAACGTCACTCTTTTCTATCGTCATTCTAGTATTGGAATCTTCAGCGGCTAAGAGAATTGTGCTGTAATCTATCTCTTCAAAATTGTAAAAATCTCCCAATTCTTTTTCATCTGTAATTACTTTAAAACTGGCGTTTGCATCAATTTTCGCGTTCTCTTCTCCAGTCAATGTAACAGGATGATTAAACTCCTTAGATGTGAATAAGCTGAAAAAACTAGCTTTTGTACTGTTCTTTGAATTTGGTAAAAACATACCGATTATTACAGAAACAATAACAAAAAAGATAGCGGCTATAATTCTAGCAATTCTAAAAGGCCTTCGTCTATTATATCCTGAATCGCTATTAAAATTGTTGTTCATAGAACACCTCCATTGTAAGATGCTTATACCATACTAATTAGGTATATAATCGCAAAGGATTGTAAAGTTTTTGTAAAGTATATTTAATCTTTAAACTTTCAATATTTGAACATTTATAATATCATAGGGGTATATATAATAATGTGCATAAATCCACAAGTAACAAATTTGTAAAGAGCAATTGTTATCTATGTGTTATAATATTTTTTTACAAAAAGAAAATGGACAAATTTAGATATAGAAACTTAGAAAAAAGGAGTAAAGATGGGATTTTTTGATAGAATTTTTGGATCGTATAGTGACAAAGAGCTAAAAAAAATTGATCCGATTATAAACAAAATAGAGTCTTTAGATTCTGAAATGCAGAAATTATCTGACGAGGATTTAAAGGAAAAGACTATTGAGTTTAAAAAGAGATTAAAAGAAGGGGAAACTCTTGACGACATATTGCCAGAAGCTTTTGCTGTTTGTAGAGAGGCGTCTTTTAGAGTACTGGGAATGAAACATTACAGAGTGCAGCTCCAAGGTGGGGTTATCTTACATCAAGGAAGAATTGCAGAGATGAAAACGGGAGAAGGAAAGACCCTAGTTGCCACATTGGCTGCATATTTAAATGCCCTTACTGGAAAGGGAGTTCACATCGTAACTGTAAACGACTACTTAGCAACTCGTGATAGACAGTGGATGGGGAAAGTTTATGAGTTTTTAGGATTAACAGTTGGGACAATTGTCCACGGAATGAAAGCCAACGAAAGAAAAGAAGCGTACGATTCTGACATAACTTACGGAACTAACAACGAGTTTGGATTTGACTACCTTCGAGATAACATGGTTATCTATAAAGAAGAGATGGTTCAAAGGGATTTAAACTTTGCCATAGTGGACGAGGTGGACTCCATATTGGTGGACGAAGCTAGAACTCCTCTTATTATTTCAGGACAAGGTTCAGAATCTACAGAACTTTATATGAGGGCGGACACTTTCGCAAAGAGACTTTCTTCAAGAATAATAGAAGAAAGTGAAAAGACCAACGATCCTTTCGATAGAGAATTTAAAGAAGAGACAGTAGACTATTTAATTGACGAAAAAGCAAAATCCGCATCCCTTACTGATAATGGTGTTAAAAAGGCTGAAGAATTTTTTAATATAGAAAACTTGGCAGATTCTGAAAACTTAGAAATTGCACACAATATTAAACAGGCTTTAAAAGCTAATTCTATTATGAAAAAAGACGTGGACTATGTGGTAAAAGATGGGGAAATAATCATAGTAGACGAGTTCACCGGTAGAATGATGCTAGGAAGAAGATATTCTGAAGGCCTTCACCAAGCTATAGAAGCCAAAGAAGGATTGGAAGTTAAAAAAGAATCCAAAACTTTAGCCACAATCACATTCCAAAACTACTTTAGAATGTATAAAAAACTATCAGGTATGACTGGTACTGCAAAAACGGAAGAAGAAGAATTTAGAGAAATCTATAACGTGGATGTCGTTGAAGTACCGACTAATAAACCTGTAATTAGAAGAGATGAGGACGACGGAATTTATTCCACTGAACAGGGAAAGTTTTTAGCTGTAATTGAAGATATTAAAAAACGCCACGAAAAGGGACAACCCGTTCTAGTTGGTACCGTATCCATTGACAGATCAGAAATTCTTTCCAGCTTATTAAAAAAAGAAAGAATTCCTCACAACGTTTTAAACGCAAAGTTCCACGAGCAAGAGTCTGAAATTGTAGCTCAAGCTGGTAGATTTGGAGCTGTAACGATAGCTACCAACATGGCAGGTAGAGGTACGGATATCGTTTTGGGAGGTAATCCTGAACATCTTGCTAAAATGGATATGAAGAAAAAAGGATTTTCAGATGAAGTCCTTGAACAATTGGATAGTTTTGTGGATACTGACGATAAAGAAATTTTAGAAGCTAGAGATTTATACAAAAAAACCGTAGAGAATTACGAAAAAGACTTAAAGGAAGACGCCAAAAAAGTAGTGGAAGCTGGCGGACTTCATATTATCGGTACTGAAAGACACGAGTCTCGTAGAATAGACAATCAGTTGAGAGGTCGTTCTGGTAGACAGGGAGACCCGGGCTCATCTAAGTTTTATATATCTGCAGAAGACGATTTAATAAGACTTTTCGCCGGAGAGAGATTTAAAGATGTAATGGATAAATCCCAAGTGGAAGAGACGGAATCCATAGAAAATCCGATTTTAACTAAATTAATCGAGTCTGCCCAAAGAAGAGTGGAATCAAATAATTTTGCCATCCGTAAAAATGTCTTGAAATACGACGACGTTATGAACCAACAAAGGGGAATAATTTACGCAGAGAGAAGAAAAGTTTTAGACGGAGAAGACATCAGAGACGACATCCAAAATATGATAAAGGGAATTATTACTAACGAAGTTAATTTCCATATAACTGGAAAGTTGGAAGAATCCCTTAGAGACTATGATGCATTAAATAGGGTCTTGGAAGAAGTCTTTGGATTTTCTGCGCCAGAATTTAATATATTAAAAGAAGTTAAAAATCCTTCCCAGTTGGAAGAAAAAATCTTAGAATTGGCTATAAGAAAATATAAAGAAAGGGAAGATCAGTTCCCGCCAGATACTTTTAGAGAAGTTGAGAGGGTTATACTTTTACAGGTAGTAGACGAAAAGTGGATGGATCACATTGACGCAATGGATCAGCTTAAAAAGGGAATTGGACTTAGAGCAATCGGACAAGAAGATCCTGCTAGAGCATATGGAAACGAAGGTTTTGATATGTTCAATGCGATGAACGATTCTATAAGAAGAGACACTGTAAGACTTCTATTCCACGTAGTAAATCCTGAGAAGATGGAAAGAAAGCGTGTCGCAAAAAATATAAAGGCCATAGGAGGAAGCGATTCTTCAGAGCCTCAAAAAGGTAAGACCTATGTAAGGAAGGGCGAAAAAGTTGGAAGAAACGACCCTTGTCCTTGTGGAAGTGGCAAAAAATATAAAAAATGTTGCGGTGCGTAATTAGGAGCTAAAATGCAAAACTTATATATAGAAGAAGAAAGACTTGAAGAAGTAAAGACTCTAGTGAACAAGCTGGGAGAATCTTTAAATATAGAAGAAAAGAAAAAAGAAGTTGAAGAATTAGAAAAACTAGCTCTAGAGCCTGATTTTTGGAACGACTCTGAAAAAGCACAAAAAGTTATTAGCGAAACTAATAATTTAAAAAACTATGTGGATAAACACCAAGAACTCCTATCTGGAATTGAAGATGGAGAAGTTTTAGTTGAGCTTTTAAAAGAAATTGAAGATTCTGAAACTTACAAGGAATTGGAAGAAAAGATTTCCAGCTTGGAAAAATTATCCCAAAGTTTTAAAATCGAAACCTTACTAAGTGGGGAATACGACAAGGAAAATGCGATACTGTCAATCCACGCAGGAGCAGGGGGAACGGAAGCCCAAGATTGGGCGGGAATGCTCCTTAGAATGTACACTAGATATGCAGAATCCAAAGGATATAAAGTTCAAACTTTGGACATCCTAAAGGAAGAAGAGGCGGGAATTAAATCTGCCACCATATCAATAGAAGGAAATAATGCATATGGATATCTAAAAGCGGAAAAAGGAGTCCATAGATTAGTTAGGATTTCTCCTTTTGACGCTGCAAAAAAGAGGCACACATCATTTGCCAGTGTAGATGTCTATCCAGAACTAGACGAAAATATCGAAATTGATATAAAAGACGAGGACTTGAAAATAGACACTTATAGATCTTCTGGAGCTGGAGGACAACACGTTAACACGACGGATTCAGCAGTGAGGATCACCCACATTCCCACGGGAGTTGTGGTCCAATGTCAAAACGAAAGATCCCAAATTCAAAATAGGGAAAAGGCAATGCAAATGCTTATGGCAAAATTGATAGCAATTAAAGAAGAAGAACAAAAAGAAAAGATTGAAGACCTTCAAGGGAACTATTCTCAAATCGCTTGGGGCTCTCAGATTAGATCTTATGTATTTAATCCATATAGCATGGTCAAAGACCACAGAACCAACGTGGAAGTGGGAGACACTGGAAAAGTTATGGATGGAGATTTGGATGTGTTCATAAACGAATACCTTCAAAGCAAAGCAAATATGAACAAATAATGTAAAACCCTAAAGAGTTCTGATGTGAACCCTAAAACACGGACAAAATAATATTTAATTTATGCGGTATGTTTTCTGTACTCAACAGGAGACATGCCGTTTAAATTTACCTTTATTCTTTCGTTGTTATACCAGTATATAT
>JAEZYW010000100.1 GCA_023418835.1 Bacillota bacterium
CCTTAGGACTTTCACCTTAGACATATGACATGCCCGTCAAACTAATAAAACCCTAAATCCTTTTAGGAATTTAGGGTTAAATTTTCCACCTTAAGTCTTTCCCAATAAACATATAGTTGTCAAATCGATCTAGTATTCTAGAGTAAATTCTATCGGTATAGGCGTTGGAAATTTGCCCTGGACTTAAATTTGTGCTGATAATCATCTTTTTTCGGTTCAAATTTCTAGTGTTTAAGAAATTAAAAATTTCAGAATTTGTATAGGAGTTGGAGTTTTCCGATCCCAAATCGTCAATTATCAATAAATCTGATTCTAAAATAAAGTCGTATTTTTTCTTTGCTTCGATTATGTTTTCTGTTTTAGAAAATCTGTATTCTTCGATAATCCCCAAAATATTAGGCGCCGTTTGGTAAACTACTGTATATCCTAAGTCTAATAATTCTTTGGCGATACAATTTATCATAAAGGTTTTTCCAAGTCCTGTTCCTCCAAAAAATAAGAGATTTCGCTCTTCTTCTCTTTGGAAGTTTTTAATAAATTTCTTAGAGGTGTTGTAGATTTCTATTATCTGTTCTTTTGGAGAGCATCCCAAAAGTTCGTCTACTTCTTCTGAAAACAGGTCTATGTCGAATTTAGAAAAGTTTTCCCTTTCCAAAATTTTGTCTAAATTGCTCATCTTATAGTACTCGTTGGCAATTGATTGTTTAAAACACGTACATTCTTCCGATTCTATAAATCCCGTATCTTTACATTTTTCACAGTAATATGTAGGTGATAAATAGTCTTTTGGGTATCCGTGACGAAGAAGTTCAGCGACTTTAGCAGCTTCTAAATCTTCCAACTCTAAAGAATAGTCCACTTCAACTCCTCGAAGAAGTCTAAGTCCACTTTCAATTCCCACTTTTCTAATTTGTCTGTCTATATCTTCAATTGTGGGGATTTCTTTATAGATAGATTTTATTTTTTCATTTTGAAGTTCTGCGTTTTTATTCCGCTTTTCTTCGTATTGTCTCAATATCTTTTCATAAATACTGGATTTACTATTCACCTTGTTCTCTCCGTTTTCTAGTCAAATCTAAGGCTATTTTAGTCAGTTCATCTTCCGTATAAGATTCGCTTTGTCCTGTAAAGTTGTGGAATCTATTTTTTGTAGATGAACCCACATTTTTCTTTGGCTTAATATCCTTTTTATCTATATCTGATAGACTTTCAATTCCCAGTTCTTTCCATTTCAATAAAATACTGTTTACATAGTTTATAGAGGGTCTAGAGATGGAAGCAGTTCTAGAAATGGCTTCGTCTATAACCTCTTCTGAAAATTTATATTTATCGTACCAAGAGTTTATCAAGTTTATTTCCGGTTCAGAAACAGTTCTATACTGCATTCCCATTTTTCTCAAAACTGAATTTTTTCTTGCGTATTTTTCGTCTACAAAACTGAGTTCTCTTTCAATGTCTTCCACAGAGGAAAGTTTTTTATCGTACCAAGATATTACAATTGCCCTGACGTAGTTTACGCTGACGACTTTTCTCTTTTCTGTGGAAAATTCAAATGCCATCTCTATCATCTCAGGACTCATATTGTAATCTGAAATCCAGCTAATAATTTCCATTTTTTCCGTTGGCGTGGTGGGTCTTCTCATAAAGTAGTCTATGTTTGAAAACATATTTCTAATGGAATTGCTTCCCATTAAATCCACAAGAACTTGTTCTTTTGGCCTTTCCTTTACAGCCCTTTGGGATTTCATTAAAAGGAGTTTCAGGTTTTTAAATACGATATCATAAGTTTCGTCTACTTTTAAAATCTTTTCAACTATCCCTTCTCTTTCCCAGTATTCCCAAGCGTCTTCCACATCTTGGAGAGTTAGCCTTAAATTTCTTGCAAGTTTTTCGTTATTTAATTGAAAATCTGGATTAGAAGAGACCATATTTTTATAGGCATACAAATAAACCTTTACATAAGATCCGTTTGCCGTAGGCATATAGTCTTCTATAAAGATATTGTCAATCTGGGTGCTTCCAAAGTCTATGTCGCTATTTTCAATAACAAAGTTCAAATTTGAATTCCTCTTTCTGTAATTCCATCTTGTAAACGTAATTGTACACTTTCCCGTTTTTTCCTATTACGAATTCCTTTTTAAAGTCCAAATATTCTGGAGAATTTTCGTCAATGGAAATATTGGGATAGGATTGCAAGTAGGATTTTTTCTCTATAAATCCCATCTTTTCATAAACTTTTCTAGCTCTAGGGTTGTAACCTGCTACTTCTAGTTCCATCTTTTTCATGTTTTGCACATTAAAATAGTTGTTTAAAAACTTACACAAAACGGCAGTTCCGTATCCCATTCCCACTAGGTCTGGGTTTAAAACTAGTCCCAAAGTAGAACTTTTTGTAAATACATTTATCTTTTTTAGTCCAATAAATCCTATTACTTCGTTTATATAAATAATTGCGTAATACTTATTAAAGGGAGAGAGGGTCTTTTGGAGTAAGAAATTTTTTCTTTCTTCATCGGATCTAAATATAAAATTATAATCTCTAAATAGGGGACTTGTGTGCACTCCCCAGTGTTTCATTTTTCTAATATGATCTAATGTGAGCCTTTGAAACTCTATATAATCTCCCTTAACCATATTACCTTCCCTTGTTAACAAATTTAGTGTATTGGGGCAAGAAAGTAAGCTCCACTACCCCTGTAGGCCCGTTTCTATGTTTTGCAATAATAACTTCTCCTACATTTCTCTTTTCAGTTTCTGGGTTGTAGTATTCGTCTCTGTATAAAAATAAAACCACATCGGCGTCTTGCTCGATTGCTCCTGATTCTCTCAAGTCTGAAAGAATCGGTCTTTTATCCCCACGAAGTTCTGTCGCTCTTGAAAGCTGAGATAGGGCAATTACGGGAACGTCTAGTTCTTTGGCAATTGCTTTTAGATTTCTAGAGATTGCAGAAATTTCTTGGGTTCTGTTTTCGCTTCTTCCTCCCAGTTCCATAAGTTGCAAATAGTCGATTACAATTAAATCCAGTCCGTGTTGTGCCTTTAATCTTCTGGCCTTTGCCTTTAATTCCAAAGGGGAAATCCCAGCCGTATCGTCAATGTGGATGTTTAGTTTGTTTAAAATATTCAAACCTTCTAGCAGTTTCGACCATTCTTCTGATTCCATTTGGGCAGAAATGACTTTTTGTAAATCCACATGACAAATTGAAGACATCATTCTTTGGGTTAACTGGCTTTGGCTCATCTCCAAAGAGAACATGGCAACATGGGCGTTTTCTCTCATGGCTGCATTCACAGCGATGTTTACCATTAAAGCAGTTTTTCCCATGGAAGGTCTAGCAGCTAACAAAACTAAATCAGATCTTTGCAAACCAGAAAGCTTGTGGTCTAGATCCAAAAATCCAGTTGTCACTCCCGTCAAAGCTGAAGGATTATTTGCCCTTTCTTCCATTAATGCAAAGGCGTCTACTAAAACTTCATCTATGGGAGTAAGTCCTTTGGAATGGGCATCTTGGGTGATGTCAAAAATTCCCTTTTCTGCAAATTCCATAATGGTAGCCACATCTTCTGAATCTTCGTAAGCTAAATCCACTGATTCAGCGCTTACTTCGATAATTTGTCTTAAAACAGATTTGTCTTTTACAATGTCTAAATAATATTCTAGATTTAATGTAGTCACAACTTCTGTAGTAAGAGTGGCTAAATAAGTTATTCCCCCCACTTCTTCTAAATGTCCTAACCTTCTAAGTTCTTCCACGGAAGTTATTAAGTCTATGGGGACGTTTCGATTGTATAAGTTTAGTAGAGCTTTAAATATATTGACGTGGGCAGGGTTATAAAAGTCTTCGGCTTTTATTTTTTCCACTGCCTCGTTCATTTTGTCTGAAGACAGAAGGAGAATCCCTAGAACGCTTCGTTCTGCCTCTGAATTATGAGGAGGGATTCTTCCAACAAATTGATCTGCCAAATTTTACACCTACTTTGTTTCTACGTTTACTTTTAGGTTTGCAGTTATTTCTGGATAAACTCTTACTACAACTTCTGTGATTCCAGCTGTTTTAATGTTTTCATCCATTTCAATTTTATTTTTGGCAATGTTTATATCCCCTTGTTCCTTTAGGGCTCTAGATATTTCTGTATTTGTAATAGAACCAAACAATCTTCCACCTTCTCCGCCTTTAGCTTCAATGTTTACTGTAAGGTTTTCGATTTGATCTTTTAATCTGTTTGCCTCTTCAATTGCAATTTCTTCTTCTTCTTTTCTCTTTTGTTGCTCTACTTCCCAATTAGCTTCGTTTTCTGGAGTAGCTTCGATTGCAATTTTTCTTGGTATCAAGAAGTTTCTTGCATATCCGTCTTTTGCTTCTACCATTTCTCCAGCTTTTCCTAACTTATCATGATCCTTCAATAATATTATCTTCATTTGTGTTCTCCTTTTTTTCACTTTCTTCATAGTATTCATCTATGGCTTTAAGCAATTTTTCATATGCTTCTTCCATAGTTGCGTTGTAAACTTGAGTTGCAGCAGAGACAAGATGGCCTCCGCCTCCAAGTTTTTCACATATTAGCTGTACAGAAAGCTCTCCTGTACTTCTACCTGATATGTGTATATAACCTTCATTATGGGTCAACACAAAGGATGCATTGACTCCTACAATGTTTAATAAAGAGTCTGCCGCTTGGGCAGCGATTAGGACATTGGAATCCCCATCTTCTTCTAATTTAGCAATGGCAATTTCTCCTCGGATTATTTCCGCATCGTGAACAGCCTTTGCCCTAAGTCTTACTGTATCCATATTTTCGTGGAAAAATTTACTTACTTTCGTAGGATTTGCCCCGTGACGTCTCAAAATAGATGCCGCCTCAAAGGTTCTAACTCCTGTTTGGAAAGTAAAGTTTTTAGTATCCACTACAATTCCCGCCATCATAGCCTCGGCTTCAAAAGTGGTGAGATTCATATCGGGATCCATGTATTCCAAAATTTCTGCTACTAGTTCACTTGTAGAGGAAGCATAGGACTCAATATAGGATAAGACGGCGTTTTCTATTGCGTCATTTCCTCGTCTGTGGTGATCTATTACCACCACCTTATCCACCATTCCAAAAAGTCTAGGCTCTTCAGTTAAATAGACCTTGTGGTTATCCAGCATTATGATTAAGGATTTGCTCTTTTGAGCCAAATCAATTGCTTCTTCTGAGCCAATTATATATTTAAATAGATCTGGAGCTTCTTTTTCCATTGCTTCCATAATCATTTTAATACTTGGGTTGGATTCATTCAATACTATAAATCCTTCTTTGTTTTTTCTTCTAACAGTTCCAAGCATTCCAATTGCAGAGCCAATGCTATCCATATCCGCATTTTTATGGCCCATGATGAAAATTTCTGAAGCTTCGTCAATTAAATTTGCCAAAGAATTTCCAATGACTCTAGCTCGAACTCTATTTCTCTTTTCCCTCGCTTGAGTTCTTCCTCCGAAAAACTCATGTCCATCCTTTGTCCTTACGACAACTTGGTCTCCACCACGACCTAGGGCAAGATCCACTGCCACTCGGGATTCTTCGTAAGATTCTGGGATGCTGTCTAAAGTTTCAGAAATCCCAATACTTAAGGTGATGGTAGATTCGTTGGCCTTTCCAATTTCTCTAACCACATCTAAAATTGAAAATCTATCTTCTATCATAGACTCTAAACTAGCTTGATTAAACACAGCCATATATTTATCGTCGTCATATCTTCTAACTATAGCCTCTTTATTGGAGAAGTATTCCATAATGTTGTTTTCTACTTCTGCAATAATTACACTTTTGATATATCCCTTTTTTCCAAGTCCAATCTCGTCGTAGTTGTCGATATAAATGTGTCCAAATCCAATTTTTTTATCGTTATATTTAGTTCTCAACTCGTCGTATTCAGTGTTATCTACAAAATAGAAAATGTGTATTACTTCTCCACCAGTTTTTTCTATTTTATTGTGATACAAGACGTAATTGTCGTCAAATAATCTAATCTCTGAGCGTTTTATGTCCCCAGATTTTAAATTTTCAAATACAAATCCGCCGACGACATCGTCAATTTGAGCTCCAACTGCATCTTGTTCTCCCAAAAGTTTTAACAAAGGGGGATTGTACCAATTGATCTTTCCTTTATCGTCAGTAAGTACAAGGGGAAAGGGCATATTAAAAATTGAGTCTTGAGCTGCGGAATCGAAATCTTCACAAAGTTTTTCTATATTCGCCGTCTCCTTGTAGTGGAGTTCCTCTCTTTTAGTTACAATATCATAAATAACCGCAACTGCCAAAATCAAGCTCACAAAACCAGCCACTTCATTTAAAATGAAGAGCATTATAACAATTATAGTCAAAAGAGAAAGTACTAATTTATAATCTTTTAAATGTTTAAATCTTTCCAAATTTTCACTCTCGCTTTATTCTAATTTTTCTAAAATTAATAAGGGCATCTAGAACTCCTAAAATTAGGATAATTCCTCCAGCAGGAACAAAAAATATTGCCAGCAAAAGTACAAGACTTTTTATAAAAGCAGAAACTCTTCTTCTATTTAAGAAGAAAGAAACTAAGGAAAGACCATTTACAAAAAATAAAAACCCAAATATTACCAAAGTATTTAAGTAAATAATTTCATAAATTTCCATACCTGCATTTTGCAATATTACTACAACTCCAATTAAAGCTCCTAAAAATAAAATGGAGATTCTAGGAAGTTGTAAGTTCCCAAAAATTGGAGGTTGGTTAATTAGTATACCATGCCTTAAAAGTCTGCGACCTGCTAAAGTGTAATTCAAATAAACTGTTACAAGGACAAATATAAAAAACATCCCTGGAATTACTTTGATGCTAACTTCACTTATTAATCTTAAATTATCTTCTAACCTACTAGCCTCAAGCTCGCTTAAACTCTCATCCAAACTTTCTATTTGAGTTTGAATCATCTCTTCAGAAACTTCTTCCAAGTTTATGGAACCAATGGGGCTTAAGCCCAGCTGTAAGGATGCGGAACTTAAAATAAGTACCAGAACCATTAGGGCTAAAGTTGCCATAAATCCTTTTTTTGTAGTCACCATATAGTGAAAAGCTAGTACCATTGGGGCAAAAACAAAAAATAAGGACAAGCCTGCCAACATTCCAAAGACTGCGCCTAAGAGAATGCTGATTCCTAACATCACTCCCATTGTGGGCAATATCCCATTTTTTATAGAAGATTCCATAAATAACATTGGGAAAAAAATATATAAAATCCCGAAAAAAGTAAAACCTAAGAAACCCAGAGCTAATCCAAATAACCCTAGTTTTCCCAGTTCCATGTATTTTTCTTGGCTTTTAAAATCCAAAACATTCCTCCAATCCAAGGATTAAATAAGGAAAATTTATTCAATCCGTTACCAATTATCTTACCACAAAAGGACAATATAATAAATATTAAACCTTTAATAGACATAAAAAGGAATTTAAAATTTAGAGTGAAAAATAAAAGTAAACTTTCACTTTTTGGATATAATAGAATTACAAATAAAAATTAGCCTAAGGAATCTCCCTAGTCTAATAAAATCTTTTATTTATCTAGTTTTTCCGAAAGCAACTCTGCAATTTGAACTGCATTTGTCGCCGCACCTTTTCTAATATTATCTGCTACAGAAAAAAAGTTTATTCCATTTTCCACTGTAAAATCTCTTCTAATTCTTCCAACAAAGACCTCGTCTTTTCCCTCTGCATTTATGGGCATTGGATAGACTTTGTTTTCCACATCGTCTTCAAGGACAATTCCGGGATAATTTTTCAAAGCTTCAAAAATTTCTTCCATTTCAAAAGGTCTTTCAAGCTCCACGTTTATGGAAACAGAATGAGCAAATTTTACAGGAACTCTTACAGTAGTTGCTGTCACCTTTATGTTGTAATTTCCTAAGATTTTCTTAGTCTCGTCAATCATCTTCATCTCTTCTTTTGTGTATCCATTTTCTAGAAAATCGTCGATATGAGGAAGTAGGTTGTTTTGAATTTGGTAGGGATAAAACTCTACGTTACCCTCTTCCAAATCTTTAAGCCCTCCCATTCCAGATCCAGAAACACTTTGGTAAGAAGAATAGACTACCCTTTTAATTCCAAAGGCATCTTCCAAAGGTTTTAAGGGAAGTACAGATTGGATAGTGGAGCAATTTGGGTTTGCGATTATTCCATTTCCCTCCAAGACTTTGTCTGGATTGATTTCAGGAACCACCAAAGGCACATCTTCTTCCATTCTGAAAGCGCTGCTGTTGTCCACAACTTTTATTCCTCTAGCTGCTGCTAAAGGAGCAAATTTCTTGCTAGTGGCACCACCAGCTGCAAATAAAGCAATGTCGATGTCTTTATTTAGAGACTCTTCTGTAAGCTCTTCCACTTTATAAGAATTTCCCCCAAAGTCAATCTCTTGGCCCGCTGACTTTTTGGAGGAAAATAAGTACAAATTTTCAATAGGGAAATTTCTCTCCTCTAATAAATTCAATATCGTTCCACCAACTAAACCAGTCGCACCCATTACCGCCACGTTATACTTTTTCATTAAAATTCCCCCTTGTTTTTTCACTAATATGCATTTTTCTTCAAATCTTTTAGTAATAATACAATTTTAAAGAAAGATTGTCAACAAAAGCCAATATATTATTCCAATTCTATAGAGCCATTTAATTTTCGGTACGCATGGGAATGCGTACCCTACAAATATGTCGAAGATAATATCCTTTTGGGACCAAGTCCTTACCTGCCGTCGAGGGTAGTCGAAAAAGGATTTATCGAGACCTTTGCTTTTATTTTAAAACCAAATAATATTTCGGTATGCGTGGGAACGCATCCCCTACAACCTATTGAAAATTCATTATTGCGATACCCATGGGAATCCATCCCCTACAAATAGGTCGAAGATAATATCCACAAATCTTGATTATTCCCATTTCATAATGGATATAAAATAGGTACTAGGTGGTGATTTTGTGGAAAAGATAAAAAATTCTGATAATAAAATAATTCAAATTATTTTAAAATTAATAGAAAAAAACGAGAGATTTAATTTAGCAGATAAAAGTGCTATCGTTACTTATTATCTCCTACTTTCCATTGGGCCTTTTTTGGTTTTAGCTTTTAGTTTGCTCTCTTATTTTCTTTCAGACAATATGGAATCGGTAATCGCTCTTTTAGAAGATTTTTACCAAGACGCTAGAATGATTGCAGAGCCAATTCTTGCCTATTTGGATTCCACAAATAACTCAGCCTTTGCAATTGCCGGTGGACTTGCAACTTTGTTTTCTTCTTCTAAGGCTTCCCAAAGATTGATATCTTCTTTCCACGATATCTTTCGCGTAGAAGAAAGAGAAGGGATTGTGGAAAAGGGAATTTTTATTGGATACTCAATGTTATTTACATTGGCACTATTAATTTCTTTAGTAGTATTTTTTGTGTTCTTTATAACTGGAGATCCAATTGCAATGCTTGTGGACTTCGCCTTTGGAATTAGGTTAGATGCCTATTTCATTTGGAATTTTGTAAGAAATTTTGCTCCGGTAATTTATCTTTTGATATTTCTTACGATAATTTACAAGCTCCTTCCCAACTTTAGAAAGAGAAACAAAATCAGCATAAAGGAATCTTTTATAGGAGCTTCCTTTGTAACAGTTGGGTGGATTTTGGGATCTGCGTTATTTTCCTACTATATTAAAAATCTAAACCAAAACAACGCCATGTACGGAGTTTTAGGCTCCATTATGGTTTTAATGCTTTGGTTTTTTATTCTAGTTTATATGTTACTTTTAGGTGGAATATTAATCACATCTTATATGGAAGTAAAAGATAGAATTAAATGGGAAGATATGTATTAAATATTATTTCTTGTCCCTTGATTTTGGTTTTTCCAAGTATAATTTTATTTTAGGTAAAAATATCAAGACTATTCCCACTAGCACAGAAATTATGCTCAAAGCCATTAGCCAATACAATCTATTTACAAATAAAAATCCATCAATTCCTTGATGTACCTTTCTTATTGAGCCATCAAAATTATATTCTACTACAAATTCCTTTATTACAGATCCTAAAATGGATAAAACTAAAACCCCAATCGTTCCAAGAATTGAAATAATTACTCCAGACCACACTCTAATTTTGTTTTTAGAAAATTCTTCTTTATTTTCTTTGTATTGTATATTTTCTAATGTATCATCAGTTTTGTTAAATTCTGTATTAAGTAAATAATCTGTGGAAACATTAAACAGTTTGCTAAGCCCTACTACATTTGCCACATCAGGTGTAACTGTTTCCAATTCCCATCTGGAAACTGCCTGACGAGAAACGCCCAAATGCTCGGCTAATTCCTCTTAGGACATTCCCTTGGCTTTTCTAAGTTTTTGTAATTTTTCTCCAAAAGTCATATTCTTCACCTCGTACTTTAGCCTAACAAAGGCTTTCAAAATGTGCTAGCACATCATTGTTTCATTAACGCAACTAGAAGTTACATCCTTGTAAATCAGGTTGCACCAACTCATAATCATACCTTGTTTTTATGCTTGCAATATCTGTAGAACTTAATTTAATCATTTTTAAAGTCCAAAACTTTTTGGATATATTTCTAATCCTAGTTCTTTTCCAATAGCCATTGCCCATTCTCGAAATCCAAAGGCAACTGAAGTGATAATCTTATCAGAACGCAAAAAATTATTTGGTACTTTTCCTTCACAAGAATCTCTCCATCCAACCATTAGCTTCAAATCCTTGGGCGTAAAACCTTCTTGAAGTAAATCGTCTTTTTCGCATCCTATCATGAAAGATTTCTCTACCAAATACCCTAGTTTTAATAAAAACATAGGAACTATAGAAATTGCTCCTATTACAGCATTTGCCTTATAAAACTTATCTATAAAAAGCAACACTTTCGGATCTTCAACTGCCTTTCTCGCATCTTCAGCACCTGTAATTAAAAGAGAATCATACTCATTAATCGACAAATTCTCAATTAATTTATCCGCTTTTATAAGCATTCCTTCTTCGGTTCTAATTGGATTTAAACTCTTTGCAAAATATTCAACTGGTTTTCCTGCCATTTTTAACATTTGAAGGGCTACAGTAAGTTCAAATAAACAACATGTGTCGTACAATAGTACTGCCGTTTTTTTCATTCAATTTCCTCCTGCTTTCAAAATGTGCTACCACTCATAATCATACCCTTTATTTTTTAATATGTCATCAATTGGAAATTTTTTGCAATTATCTATAAATTGAATTCAATACGCATGGGAATGGGTACCCTACAGTTAATTGAAAATGGAGAGTTTTTAGACTCTCTTAAGACCAAGACAAAGGTCTCGATAAATCCTTTCTCGACTACCCTCGGGCCGGCAGGCCATGAAATGGTCTCAAAAGGATGTTATCTTCGACCTTTTCTATTTCGGGATGCGTAAAAATCAACTTCTATAACATTCGGTACGCATGGGA
>JAEZYW010000143.1 GCA_023418835.1 Bacillota bacterium
CTCGTAGATATTAGAATACCTAGTCCAAATCATAGCGGTAGAAGAAATCAACCAATCACTAAAATTGCCATTCATCATACAGCAGGAGCAATTAGTGCAGAGACAATTGGTAATATATTTAAACCAAGATCTAGGCAAGCATCCTGTAACTATGGAATTGGAAATGACAATAAAATCGTTCAGTGTGTGGATGAAAGTAATAGGTCTTGGTGTACATCATCTTCATGGTGCGATAATAGAGCGATAACTATAGAAGTAGCAAATTCAAAAAATGGAGGAAACTGGCCTGTAAGTGATATAGTTCTTGCCAAACTAATAGATTTAGTTACAGATATCTGTAAAAGAAATGGAATCAAAAACTGCACCTATACAGGAGGGAAAGACGGAGTATTACAAAAGCATGAATGGTATTCAAATACAAATTGCCCTGGACCATATCTAGGAAGTAAGTTTCCGTATATTGCAAGTGAGGTAAATAAAAGACTTAGAAACGGAAATGTTTCTAAACCTAGCAACAACAGTTCATTGTATCGAGTTAGGTCATCTTGGTATAATGCAAGAAGTCAAAAAGGAGCATTTAGAAACTTAGACAATGCAAAAAGATGTGCAGATAGATTCGGATACACCGTGTATGATGAAAATGGAAGAACAGTATATTCTCCATCAAGCAGAAAAACTATAGACCAATTAGCTAGAGAAGTTATTAGAGGAAATTGGGGAAATGGAGAAGAGAGAAAAAGTAGACTTACTCAGGCTGGATATGATTATTATGCAGTTCAGAAAAGAGTAAATCAAATTATATAATAAGGAAAGAAATTTGCCTGTGCCGATTTATGGTACAGGCGTTCTTTTACTCTAGACATACTTTTTTTGTGTTTTTTATTAAAAATGCCATAGATTAATTTAAAAATAGGTTTAATATTAGTATCACTTATGATATAATTTCCATATAGAAACTACATGGAAGGAGATTATCTATGGATTTAAAGACTGCACTTATAGAGTTGCAATGTGAAATGGTTGCTGAAAGAAACCTTGTAAATCCAAAAGAAATTACATGGCTTCAATACGATATTTTATACCAAGTTGAAAAAGAAGGAGAGATTTTGCCTTCAGATTTAAGCCTTATTCTTGGAGTATCTCGAACAAAATTGTCAAAAGCATTAAAAAGTCTAAAGCAAATGGAATATATAGAACAATATCCCAATAAGTTAGATGGGAGGGAACTGTATACCAGTCTAACTTATAGTGGAAAAAGTCTTTTGGAAAATATTTCAAAAAAACATACTTCTCTTTATAAAATAGCTTTAGAATCTTTTAGCAAAGAAGAACAGAAAGAGTTTATTCATCTTTCCAGCATTTTATCTAATGAATTACAAAAAGCAAGGATTGAAAAAGATGAATGATTATATAATTGTAAACAATGCAAGGATAAATAATCTTAAAAATATATCAGTAGAAATACCTAAGAAAAAAATCGTTGCAGTTACTGGAGTTTCTGGTTCAGGTAAGTCTTCTTTTGTATTTGATACTATTGCAAGTGAATCACAAAGGTTACTTAATGAAACCTATTCTTCTTATATTCAAAATTTATTACCAAAATATAAAAAACCGCTTGTAGATTCCGTCTCAAATCTTCCAGTTTCTTTAGTTATTGATCAAAAAAGTATCCATGGAAACTCTAGATCAACAGTTGGAACGGTAACAGATATATATTCAGATTTGAGGTTATTATTTTCTAGGCTTGCCAAACCATTTGTGGGATATTCCATGAAATATTCATTCAATAACCCAGAAGGAATGTGCAAGACTTGCCAAGGATTGGGAGAAGTTAAGTCAATCGATATTAATAAATTAATAGATTTTGACAAGTCTTTAAACGATAATGCCATAAATTTTCCAACCTTTAAAGATGGCGGTTGGAGATTAACTCGTTATACTGAATCGGGATTTTTTGATAATGATAAGAAAATATCTCACTATAGCAAAAATGAACTTGATTTACTTTTATATTCTCCAAAAATAAAGCCAGAAAATCCAAGTTCAAATTGGCATAAAACAGCAAAATACTTTGGCATAATTCCAAGAATTATGGAAAGTTTTGTAAATGTGGAAAATCCACAATATAAAAAAGACCTAAATAGAATTTTAGTAAGAGAAACCTGTCCAACTTGTCATGGAGCAAGACTTAATGAAGAAGTCTTAAGTGCAAAAATAAAAGGCAAGTCCATAGCAGATTGCACCAATATGGATATTAGTAATTTGTATGAATTTATAGATGTTATTAAAGAGGATAAAGTTAAAGAGATTATAAAATCATTAAAAGAAAAATTAACTAGCCTTTCTCTAGTGGGATTAGATTATTTAAAATTAAATCAAGGAACGAAAAGCCTATCTGGTGGTGAATCTCAAAGAATTAAAATGGTAAAATATCTTAACAGTTCTTTGTCGGATGTTCTCTATATTTTTGACGAGCCTGGTGTAGGACTTCATCCAGAAGATATTAGGGGCATAACCAATATTTTTAAGGGTCTTAAGGAAAGGGGAAATTCAGTTTTATTTGTAGACCATGACCCAGATATGATTAAAGAATGTGATCATGTTATTAATTTTGGAGAAGGAGCAGGCAACGAAGGAGGAGAAATAACCTTTCAAGGAAGTTTTTCAAAGTTTTTAAAGTCTAATACAATAACAGCAAGGGCCTTAGTAAAAGATCATCATATAAATAAAGAGAAAAAGGACTTTTCAGATTTTTTTGAATTAAATAACGTTTCAAAACATAATATAAAAAATTTAACTGTAAAAATTCCCAAAAACGCTCTAACCGTAGTGACAGGCCTAGCAGGTTCTGGGAAAAGTACCTTGATAAGAGAAATATTTAAAGACAAATATCCTGAATCAACAATTTTGGACCAAAGTTTGCCAGTAGGCACAAGTCGTTCAAATATCGCTACTTATTTGGACATATATGATGAAATTAAAAAAATATTTTCTAAAGAAAATAAGGTGGATAAGTCCATATTTTCAGTTACAGGTAAAGGAGCTTGTCCTGAATGTAAGGGAAAGGGAAGAATAAAACTTGACCTAGCATACTTAGGTGACTCTGAATATGTATGTGAAAAATGCCAAGGTAAAAAATTTAATGACAAGGCTCTTTCATATTTGTATAGGGGTAAGAACATTAGTCAAATTTTTGAACTGACAGCTATAGAAGCGAGAGAGATATTTTATGACAATACTAAAATAAATATGGCCTTAGAGTCATTAATCAAAGCAAATCTATCTTATATTAAACTTGGACAGACCTTGGATACTTATTCAGGAGGAGAACTTCAAAGACTCAAAATAGCTCAAATGCTATTAAATAATACTTCTGAAATAATTATATTGGATGAGCCTACTACTGGACTTCATGAATCAGATATAGATAATTTAATGAGTCTTATTCATAAATTGATAAATGAAGGGAATTCTTTAATAGTAATAGAACATAATTTGTCTGTAATAAGTGGGGCAGATTGGATAATCGATTTAGGTCCAAAAGGAGGGAACCTAGGAGGAAAATTAATGTTTCAAGGTTATCCAATAGATTTTATAAAATGTAAGAAATCTTATACAGCAAAACACTTGAACAAATTTATTAATAGAAGTTAAAATATCAAAAAATGTAACAAAAATATATGCCTGTGCCAACTTATGGTACAGGCGATTTTTATATTTAGATACCTTTTAACGTTCATTACCTAAGGGTGTGCAATTTGAGAAAACAGCAATTTTGAAAAAGCAAGAATTAAATTGTATCCAAAAGTACATAGACATAGACCCTCCTTAAAGAACAGAATCATTATATAAAAATCAAATATTATATTTGACCTATTGGTATTCGTACAGGAATACTGATAGGTCTTTTTTCATCTATATTTTTTAATTATTTAATTTTTACTCA
>JAEZYW010000144.1 GCA_023418835.1 Bacillota bacterium
ATCTAGAAATTTAAATTTAAGATATAACACCGCTCCCCTCTTAGAGTTGGAAAGTGGTTCAAACGACCCCAGTGCTTATACGATGACTATGGTTTTTCTTTCTTTATTATTGGGAAGAGAAATCTCTATTCCAATTATGATTTTTAAACAAATTGTCTTTGGTCTTGGAGTTGGATTTTTAATGTCCTTTACCATGATGAAAATAATAAGAAAGATGAGCTTTGATTCAGACGGGCTTTTTATTATATTTATTGTAGCTGCAGCTTTACTCACTTTCTCTGTAACTTCTGTTATTGGAGGCAATGGATTTTTAGCAGTTTACATTTGTGGAATTGTAATAGGAAATAAACAATTTAAAGGAAAGAGAGATACAGTTTTTTTCTTTGACGGATTTTCCAGTCTAATGCAGATAGGACTTTTCTTTATATTAGGATTGATCTCTGAACCCAGTAAGTTTTTATCAAGTCTGCCTATGGCTGGAGCAATTATGATATTTATGACTATAATAGCTAGACCTGCATCTGTATTTGCCTTGATGTATCCTTTCAAGTTGAAGACAAATCAGCTGATGGTAATCTCCATGGCTGGACTGAGGGGAGCTGCTGCAATAGCCTTTGCAATTATGGCTATTAATGAAGGGTCAGGAGGAGTTACTGATATCTACCATGTCGTCTTTGGAGTTTGCGTACTTTCTTCTTTGGTACAAGGTTGGATAATGGCGCCTTTTTCTCAAAAAACGGATATGGTGGATCCCAACGATACGGTTTTAAAGACATTCAACGACTATCAAGATAAATCAGAACTTGGATTTATTCAAACCCCAATTACATCTTATAGTAGATGGGTGGGAAAAAAAGTTAAAGAGCTAAATCTAGCTTTTAATATAATCGTAGCAAAAATAGACAGAGGGGGAAAGACCATTGTTCCCCGAGGGGATACAGTTATTCAAGGAGGCGACATTATAGTCTTAGGAGGAGAAACCCACTTTGATGCGTCTGGTCACGACCTAGTAGAATTTACTGTCTCAGAAGGACATGAATGGGCGAACAAGACCGTCAGAGATTTAGATGTGCCAGACGACGAACTTATAATAATGTTACAAAGAACAGACCATGGAGTAATTGTTCCTGTAGGAAGTACTAGAGTATTGCCTGGTGACAAATTAGTTACAATCAAGGGTAACTAAGCTTCACAAATTGTCATTTGGATAGATATTTGATATAATTATTGCTAATTAAATTGGAGAAATAGAGGAAAAATGAGAGAACAAATTGAGAAAATTAAAAATGAATTTTTAGAAGAAATCTCATCCATAGTCGATGTAGATTCCCTAGAAAAATTGAGAGTAAAATACTTAGGTAAAAAAGGTTTGATGACCAATACTTTAAAGGGTATGGGAAAACTAAGTAGCGAAGAAAGACCTATAATAGGAAAACTTGCAAATGAAGTTGGGAATTTACTTAAAGATGAGATAAACAATAAAAAAGAAGCTTTGGCTACAGAAGTTTTAAAACAAAAACTTTCCAAAGAGATTATAGATATTTCCCTTGAAAAAGATATTATCAAAGTTGGAAATGACCATCCATTGATGAAGACCATGGAAGAATTGGAAGATCTATTTGTTTCCCTAGGATTTAAAATAATTCCTGGGCCAGATATAGAATCGGTTTCCAATAATTTTGACTTGCTAAACTCGCCAGAAGATCATCCTTCCAGAGATTTATCTGATACGTTTTATATCGACGAGAAAAATCTACTTAGAACTCACACTTCTCCAGTGCAAATACGCTCCATGAAGAAATACGGTGCGCCAATAAAAATGGTATCCGCGGGAAGAACTTTTAGATTTGACGATGTAGACGACACCCATTCGCCAATGTTCCATCAAATGGAAGGGTTGGTTGTGGACGAAAATATATCCATGGGAGATTTAATTGGAACTTTGGATATATTTATTAAAGAGTTTTTTGGTGAAGACATAGAAACTAGATACAGACCCCATTATTTTCCTTTTACAGAACCTAGTGTAGAAGTAGACGTAACTTGTTTTGCCTGCCATGGGAAAGGTTGTAAAGCTTGTGGAGGAACGGGTTGGAGTATGGAACTTCTAGGTGGAGGAATGGTTCATCCAAAAGTTTTAGGAAATTGTGGAATAGACTCAGAAAAGTATACTGGATTTGCTTTCGGACTTGGCGTAGATAGAATTACAATGGTTAAGTACGGAATTGACAACATCAGGCTACTATTTGAAAATGACAACAGGTTCTTGGATCAATTTTAGGGGGAAAAAATGTTACTACCAATTAAATGGCTAAATGAATATTGTGAAATAGACTTGGATTCCAAAATTCTGGCAGATAAAATTACAGATTCTGGTTCCCACGTCGAACAAATTATAGATAGAGATGCAGAAATTAAGGGCATTAAAACGGGGAAAGTTTTAGAAATAAAACCCCATCCAAACGCAGATAAATTGGTTATCTGTCAAGTAGATGTGGGGGATGAAAAAATAAAGATTGTCACAGGGGCGCCCAATGTTTATGAAGGTGCCATAGTTCCCATTGCAACTGTGGGAGCGACTTTACCCGGTGGGATGAAAATCGAACCAACGGATTTTAGAGGAGAAGAATCTTTTGGAATGATGTGTTCCCTAGATGAATTGGGATATGACGTTAGCGTAATTCCCAGAGAATTTAGGGATGGAATTTACATTTTCAGCGAAGATACAGAAGTTGGAAAAGATGTGGTAAAACTTTTGGACTTGGACTGGGACGTTTTAGAATGTGAAATAACTCCTAACAGACCAGATTGCTTAAGCATCGTTGGAATGGCTAGAGAAGCTAAGGCGACTTTAGATAAGGAATTAAAAAATCTAGATTTTAAAATTGAAAATGAAGTTGAAGACATAAGAGATTATTTAAAAGACGTCTCCATAGAAACTCCAAATTGCCATAGATATTACGCTAGAGTTTTAAAAGACGTTAACATAAAGCAATCGCCACAGTGGATGCAAAATAATTTGATGGCAGCAGGAGTAAGACCCATTAATAATATCGTAGACATTACAAACTTTGTAATGCTAGAATACGGGCTACCCCTTCACGCCTTTGATTTAGAGGATTTAAGAGGATCTGAAATTAAAGTTTATCAAGCAGAGGACAATTACGATTTCCAAACCTTGGATTCTCAAGTTCGAAAATTGAATTCATCTGATATGGTTATAGCTGATGGAGAAGGTCCAATTGGAATTGCCGGAGTAATGGGGGGAATGGATTCTGGAATAAAGGACTCCACAACCACTATTGTTTTAGAAGGTGCAAACTTTGAATCATCAGTTATAAGAAAGACTTCCAAGAGATTAAATTTGAGAACAGAGGCAAGCTCTCGTTTTGAAAAGGGTCTGGATCCTGAGTTGGCAAAATTAGCAGTGGATAGGGCTTGCGAACTTGCTGAAGAAATAGGGGCTGCCACTGTAGTTGCAAATTCTATTGACGTATATGAAGAAAAGAAGAAACCTTTAACAGCTTCCATGAGACCCGAAAGGTGTAATAAACTTTTGGGAACAGATCTTTCTTCTTCTCAAATGAAAGAGTATCTAGAAAGACTGGATATTTTAGTGGAAGAAAGAAACGGGGTCTTTGAATGTACTGTCCCCACCTTTAGAGGAGACATTA
>JAEZYW010000153.1 GCA_023418835.1 Bacillota bacterium
AAAATTTAAATAGGATATGTAGATTTATTAATACAAAAAAGCTAGTCTCAATTGAGCCTAGCTAATTTTATAATATCGTCCTAATTTATTAAAAATCCTATATTCCCTTGGTATAAAGATAGAAAGAATAGATTGCAGGTAATATAAAGGTGAAAATCATTATATATACTATTATTTCACTACTAATAAATATGTTCGCAATAAATAGTATTCCTGCCAAGATAAAAAGAATCCCTCCAAGTCTGTGAGTTTTATTCCAATTTTCATCACTATTTAAAGTCCATGGAAGTTTAATTCCAACAGTATAGTTTCTTTTCGCCTTTGGTAAATAATTTCCTATTGCTATAAAAAGAATACCTAATAAAAAATTGACTACTAAATTCACATCAAATTCAATACCTAAACCAAATACCGTTTGTAGAACCATTATTAAAAGTAAGATTCCTGGCATGCTAATTTTGCCAATTGTAATTGCCATGTTCTTCTGATTCTTATTTTTAGGATCGTTATCCAGCATGAAATTTAGAAAAATACCACTTAGAACTAAAGCTATAGGTAGTAAAATAAAACCGTTAAACTTTGTAGTGTATCCATCAACTTCTCCATTAAAATTCCAATGGTTTGGAACCATATCTGGCATTTTACTGTAAAATGTAAGATTAAAAATGATAACGATCAATATAGATACTATTACAGAAATTTTAGATGTTTTTGTAAATCTAATTTTATTTTTCATTTCCTTCACCTCTAAATTTTATAAACCAAGCTAAAATGTCTTCAAATACGCTGGTATTTAATTCGTAAAATATAAAATTTTTTTCTCGCCTTTCATAAACTAAATCCGCATTTTTTAAAATTTTTAAATGATAAGAAATAGTCGCATTTGTCAAATTAAATTCTTTTGCAATATCCCCGGCATTCAAACTTCCCTTTTTTCTAAGCATATCTAAAATGTCCATGCGAACGGGATCAGAAAGGGCTTTAAATGTATTAGAAAACATCTTCTCACCTTCTATTTTGATATATATCTAATTAGATTATATCATTTGGAAAATAAAAAAACAAGAACTATTTAGAAATTAATCTAAATAGTTCTTGGGTTAAAATATTTTAATTTATTTTATTTCTAGGGGTATTTCCTTGAATAAAATCTTCAAGATTATCTGCTACTGCAACTCCCATTTCCATTCTAGCTTCATTTGTGGCATTTCCTAGATGAGGTATTAATATCACATTATCTAGCTCCAATAATTCCTCTGAAACTTTTGGTTCAAATTCATAAACGTCCAAAGCAGCTCCTGCAATTTCACCCTTTTTCAAAGCTTCTATAAGTTCTCTTTCGTTCATCAAAGGACCTCTAGCGGCATTGATAAAATAGGCTGACTCTTTCATCATTTTAAACTCATTTTCTCCAATCATATGGTGTAAATCTGGGGAAAAGGCAGTGTGAATTGATAGAAAGTCCGCTTCTTTAATTACTTCATCTTTGCTTTTAAAAATTGCACCTAGACTTTCAATTCCTTCTTTTCTATTTCTGGAATAGTAAACTACTTTCATTTCAAAAGCCAAAGCTCTCTTAGCCAAATTTTGACCAATATTTCCCATTCCAATAATTCCCAAGGTCTTTCCCCTAAGCTCACTTCCTAGAAAATATGTGGGTCTCCATCCTAAGAATTTACCATCTCTTAAGTTTCTTTCCCCTGAAAAAAACTTTCTTGCTGATGCCAATATTAATCCAAAGGTTAGCTCCGCAGTGGAAACTGCCGAAGATGGGGCAGGGGCATTTGTTACCACTATCCCCTTTTCTTTTGCATAATTGAAATCTATGTTGTCATATCCAGCACCGTAATTGGCAATAATCTTTAAATTTTTACCTTCATCGATGACGTCCTTATCAATTTTATCTGAAAGGGGACAAACCAATCCTTCGACGTCTTTTATCCTCTCGATTATCTCCTCTTTTGAAAGTGGAATATTGCTATCGTGATAGTCTAATTCAAAATTTTCCTCAAGTCTACTAAGAATTTCTTCTGGAACATTACTTGTAACTAATAATTTCAAAATTATCTCCTCCAATTTTTCTTAATAAACTTTTACCCTATTTCTATCTATTTAAATTATACAAAAAATTCTTCAAAATCTGAAAAGTCTGGCTTTACACTTTCTAGTTTTTCTGTTTCTGAATTTACCCATTCAATTGACTCTTTTGACAAGTTCTTTTCTGCGTAAGGATACAGCACTGCATTTTCTTTGGAAGCGTGGCGTCTTAAAAGGTAAACGTAATTCATACCGTGAGCCAAAATATTTAATAAATTTATGCTGCTAGCTTCGTTGTCGTAATCATTTAAAGCTTGTTCCCATTCCCCTACTGTAAATCTAGCAAGGTCATGTTCAACTAACATGCCGTTTCTAACTAATTTTTCCGCTACTGACCCTAATTCGTCCATCATTTTTTCGAATAATATATCTTCTTCTTTTTGATGATGGTGTTTATCTGCGTATTCCCTAATAAATCTTATACATTTTCTAAAATAATCTGTATCCACTTTATTAGTTTCTAAAACTTCCACTAATTTATCTTCCAGTATATTTGTAAAATTCAATATATTTTTATGTTCTTCCACTAAAACTGTGATCCCTATCATCTTTTCACCTCGTAAATTTCACCGTCTTTGTTAAATTCAAATCCGCTATTTTCAGCCATGCCTCTTATCCAAGCGCATCTTAGTTTATTGAACATTTCTCCATCGTCTTGCCAGTATTTTTTGTGTACGTCAATATTTTGAACCCATTTTGCATTATTCTCTTCCAACTCAATTGGTTGAATCGCTCTGTCGCAAGGCATTCCATCTAGAAAAGAATCAGAGAAAATTCTAAATACTTCCTCACCTTTAGTTGCTATCCTTTCTGATTTTCCTCGATTTTCAAACCACTCTAAAAGTTCTTCCTCAGTTACTCCACTTTCAAGTAATCCCCTGACAACTTCACTAAAACTCTCTTCTACAATATCAATTTGACTTTGCAACCATCCGTGAATGTTTTGTAAGTCTATAATTTCTTCTAATTCTCCATCTTTCAAACTACCTATATTTCTTTGAATTTCTTCAAACATTTCTCTTTTTCCAAAAAATTCAACTAAGTCTTTATTTATTTTATCTTGATTTTTAATTTTATCGTACATCATTTGATGTATAGGTGCTAAAAATTTACTCATAACATACCTCCAGCTTCAATCTACTTGAAATTATATTCTAAATACTTTTGATTATCTGTTTCCTATGTTACGTCTAAAAAAGAAAAGTAAGTTTTCGAAAATACATTCAAAAACTTACTCTACTCTTAAAGCTTAAATCCATTTTTCCTTGCAAATTCTAAAAGTTGAAGCCTCTTTGGGTTGGGATTTTGATTTTTGCTCACCACTTGTTTAAAAAAGCTATCCGATCTTCTATTTCCTTCTCGAAGATCGTAGTAGGTCGTCATTTCTAAATCATACTCTCCCAGTTCTTTGCTATAGTCATCATAAATCTTATACTCATTTTCAAAAACCCTATTTTTCATTTTCATTCTAGGTTTTAATTGCGGACTTTGATTTGGATAGCCAAATCCCAAGCCTAAAACTGGAAAGGTAAGCTCTGGCAAGTTTAGAATTTCTATTACTTTTTCCGGATCGTTTAGAATACTTCCCAAATACACGGCTCCCATTCCCATTGACTCAATAATTGTAGTTGCATTTTGCGCCATCAATACTGCGTCTGTAAAACCTTGAAAGAAAGTATCCACGTCAGATTCTTTTTCTAAAACTTGATTTGTATCTTTCATAATTCTATCGTTTCTATAATTGTCCACTATAAAAACTAAAAGCTCGGGTGCTCTTGCAACGTACTCTTGATTACAAACCTTTGATAATTCCAATTTCTTTTGGGGATCTGTAACTCTTATAATGCTCGCAAGTTGCATTCCAGTACTTGTAGCAGTTCTCATTATGCTTTCCAAAATAGCATTTAAATCTTCTTCTTTTACTTTTTCTTCAGTAAATTCTCTGATAGTTCTGTGATCATTAATTCTTTTTATTAAAGCTTCCATATTTCCTCCTAGTAAAATATAAGCTAACATTAACAGTTAAATAGTATATTTATTAATAATATGTGAGAGTGTTGACAAACTTATTTTAAAAGGTCGAAGATAACATCCTTTTGAGACCAAATCCTTACCTGCCGTTGAGGGGAGTCGAAAAAGGATTTATCGAGACCTTTGTTTTCAGTCCAGCATGTTTATTAATAATAAATCTTTATAATTTAAATCCATTTTTTCTTGCTACATCTAATAATTGAATCCTTAGAGGACTTGTAATTTTGTTTCTTCCAATTACTAATTCTGAAAAAGTTATATCTGAAGATTTTTTAACTTCTTTATCATAGTCTGAAAGCTCTTCTTTGTAATTCTCAAAAGTTTTGTATTCATTTTCAAAGATTCTATATTTTTTGTCTATTCTAGGTCTTAAACTAGGATTTTCATTGGGGTATCCAAATCCCAACCCCAAGGCTGGAAAAGTAAGCTCTGGAAGATTTAATATGTCTATCATCTTTTGAGGATCACTTAAAATATTTCCAATGTAAACAGCTCCCATATCTAAAGACTCGATAACATTGTTGGCATTTTGAGACATCAAAATTGCATCTGTAAATCCTTGAAAAAATTTATCTACATGAGATTCTCTTACTTCTGTTACCTCATAGTCTCTGATTAGTTTTTCATTTCTATATAGATCCACAATAAATATAAAAAATTCTGGAAGTCTTCCAATAAATTCTTGCCCACAAAAATCTGCTATTTCCCTTTTCTTTTCAGGATCTGTTATTCTAATGACGCTAGCTTGTTGAAGGGCGGAACTGGAAGCGGTTCTCATAATCCCGTCAATTATTGCATTTAAATGTTCTTCTTTTACTTCTTCGTCTTTAAATTCTCTAATGCTTCTGTGATTCATTACAGTGTTTAAAAATTCCTTCATTGTTCCTCCTATTTATAATGTTATATCTTCTAAAATTTTTAATTGCTCTAAAGAAACACTGCCTCCAGTGATTACGAAACAGACTTTTTTGTCTTTTGGAATTTCAATTTTCTTTTCTAAAACTCCTCCAATTCCGATTCCAGAAGAAGGTTCGGCTAAAATTTTTCCTTCAGTCAATAATAACTTCATTCCCTTTAAAATAAAATCCTCAGATACATTTATTATTTCATCCACATTGTCTTTAACAACTGGAAAGTTCTTAGTTCCAGGAGAAACAGAAACCAATGCATCTGCAATAGTACCTAGAGCCTCAGCCTTAGAAACTTTCCCCTCTTTTAAACTGACAGTATAAGCAGCTGCGTTTTTTGGCTCCGCTCCAATTACTTTTACATTGGGAGATTTATTTTTAATTGCCGTTGCGATTCCTCCAACTAAACCTCCGCCACTTACAGGCACTATTATAAAGTCTATATCTGGTTTTTCTTCTACAATCTCCAAACCGCAAGTTCCCTGTCCTGCCATAATGTCATAATCGTCAAAGGGAGGCGCCATAGTCATGCCGTGTTCTTCTTGGAGTTTTCCTGCAATTGTAAATCTGTCTCCAGCATCACACAGTACAACTTCGGCTCCCAATTCTTCAATTGCTTTTATTTTATTTTCTTGTGCTGTATTTGGCATAACAACTATGCCTGGAATTCCCAGTTCCTTAGCAGCATATGCAATGGCTTTTCCGTGGTTTCCAGAAGATGCGCAAATTATTCCTCTTTTTAATTCATCATCTTTTAAAGACAAAATTTTATTCATTGCCCCTCTGTATTTAAAAGACCCCGTTTTTTGTAGATTTTCTAATTTTAAGTAAACTTTAAATCCTAAAAATTCGTCTAAATTCTCCGCCCTTATTAGGGGGGTTTTTATGATTTTTTCTTTAATTCTATTTTTTGCTTTTTCGATATTTGTAATATTAAAATCCATATCATCACTCCTAGACATTTCTATAAATATTTACCCATTTTACGATTAGTTATGTTATAAAATAAAATTAATCAAATTAAATAAGGATCCCAATATTTTTATGGCTTTACTTTATCTTGCTTTTGATCAAAGTAAAGTTTCAAAAATATTTAAGACCCTTATAATTTTTAAACTTTAGAATTTCCTATTTGTATTCCCTTTTAAGTATGGAAAAATTTTTTACATTGAGATATTCTCCATCCCTCAAGTAATGCTCCCTTTCAGTGCCCTCGTAAACCATTCCAGCTTTTTCCATCACTTTTCCAGAGCTGGGATTTGTATCAAAGTGCTTGCCACAAACTTTATTATAGCCCTTAATTTCAAACAAATACTTAATTATAATTTTAAGAGCATCTGTGGCATATCCCATATTCCAGTATTCTTCCCCAATCCAATAACCAGCTTCACATCTTTTGTGAATTTGAGAGCAAATTAAACCAATACTTCCTACTAGTTTTTCAGTGTTTTTATCCACAATAGCCAAACTCATTTCCCTATCAGGATCGGAATAATTAATTTGATAAGTTATAAAATCGATGGCATCTTGTATTGTATAAGGATATGGAAGTGTGAGAGTGTTTTTATGGATTTTGTAGTTATCACAAAGATAAGCCACTCTGTCCGCATCTTCTAGTACAAAAGCCCTTAAAAGGATTCTCTCATTTTCTAATTTGAAATTTTTGTAATTTTTTAATTCTTCCATATAATTCGCTCCTAAGATTTTTTAAATATTATAAATATCTAAAAGTTTTTTTCCATAATGTGACGGTCGCTATCGGCATCGTAAAGTTTTTCTACTGTTTCGACAATCTTAAATCCAGAATTTTCGTATAATTTTATTGCCCCAATATTTTCCGGATCTACCGTCAATCTCACTTTTTTAAAACCTTGTTCTTCTACATTGTCGAGTACAATTCTCAAAAATTGACTTCCTATTGATTTTCCCCTGGCATCTTCTGAAATGGCAAAATCAGATAAATATGCTAAATCGTCTACATCCCATGCCCTACTTAGGGCCGCTACTCCTTCAATTCTCTTTCTTTCTCCTTCTTGAAGAATAAAGACATTTCCGTAATATATTTGAAAAACTATTGAGAAGGCATCAAAGGTGTTTTCTCCAAAGTTTTCTTCTCCAAATTTTAATAATCTTTTAAGCCAAGGAAGATCGAAGTCTTGGAACTTATAGACTTTTAGATCATCATATCCTTCAACATTTTTTAAAAAGTATTCGTTAAATTTATCTACATATTCAAATGGTTTATCCATAATTTATACTCCAATAATTTATTTGTTATATAAATTAATGCCCTTAATATTTTTGTATAAAACAATAATTTTAATCGAGTAGGGGAAATTAAAATTTCCCCTCTCACACCACACGTACGTACCGTTCGGTATACGGCGGTTCAATTAAATCTAACATTACGCCTGTGTTCATAGTAATCTAATGGACTTACTAAACCT
>JAEZYW010000154.1 GCA_023418835.1 Bacillota bacterium
TTATCAGAAAGATATTTTCTTCCATATCCTTGTTCATTCTCTCTTACAATTTTTAATTTCGTTTCGTAATCATATTTTGACATTAAAATACCCCCTAATCCATGTCCGGATTTAGGGGGTCACTACAATGAATTGCTGCCTTTTTTAATGTCAATATAATTTCTACCTTACTCCTCCTCCAGAGCCACCACCGGAAAATCCGCCACCGCCTCCAAAGGAAGCTCCTCCTCCAGAGCCGCTACTGCTACTAGATGAGGCAACGCCTCTTTTAAATCCTGTACTGGCAGAGTTTGCAACTCGTCTAGTGTTATTTAAAAACAGGTAGTATGGCAGATATGTGGATGAATAAGGATAGCTTTCTTTAAATTCATGAAAATCTTCGAAATCTTCTTCTCCATTTAGTTGAGGGTTTAATCCCAACAGGGTGGAGATAACTAGAAGTTCTGGTTCCAAAGGAGCATCCGTACTTCTACTTAAAATTTCTTCTTCAGTTCCTATAATCTTGAGCATTTCGTCGATTCCAGTTTTTGACAAATATTTAGCTTTTATAGGACCGAATCTAGTTCTTTTTTCTATAAATCCATTTTCCAATGCGAAAATTTCCCCTTCTTTTTTAGCAAGTTGGAGTACATTGGAAAGCTTGTTGTAATTTTTTTCCATGTACTTTTCAAAGCCTTTGCCGTATAAGTCGTGGGAAGATCGGATTCCTTCTATTAGGAATTCCCAAAGTTTGTATTCACTATTTCTTTCCTTTTCTTTTTTTGTAAGGTTTGATAAATGTTCTGGTTCTTTAATGAATTCGTAGTTTTCAGAAATATTCCCATTTAAAAACCACTTCATCAAATAAGCATATAAAAGGTTAAGACCGGAGTTTTCGTCTTTATATTTTGGTCTCAAGCTTGCAAAGTAAAAAGTGGGAGAGATTTTTCCACTAAAGGGAATTTCTCTAATTGGAGTTTTATTTTCCACTTCTGAATAGTTTTTAATTCCAACTGAGGCAATTATTCCAATTATTAAACTCAAAACTGCTAATATAGGTGCAAACATTGCAAAAATAAACCCAGAGGCAACCCCAGAAAACAAAGGTGTGCTAATAGGGGATGAAAGTATTGCTTCACTATTTGACTCTTCAAATTCGGAGTCTCCCATTGAATAGCTAGATCCTACAAAGGCTTCTTCTTTTAATTCTTGGAAAGTTCCATTTCCAATAAAAGCAGGAGCTAGAATTCCCTTTTCTATTTCCACCAAAGTAGTTATGTGGTTTCTCCTTGTAAATTCCGAGGTGGATCTTCCGACAATGTCTCCTTCTGAAAATTCAATATTTCCGTTATATCCAAATGCCCAAATTTTTGAATTTTCTGGATTGAATTCAACTTCGTCAGAGTGGATTCTAAAAGAAACTCTATAAGGAGCTGGTTCCATCTGGTCGTTTACAAATCTCACGTTAAAACCGTCCTTGTCTTTAAAGGATTGAACCATGTTTTCCAACGTGTATTGGATTTGGTAATTATTTTCTCCGTATTCGCTAACTCCAAAAACGAGCTCAATTCCATTAGGGGTTTCTAAGATTCCGTATTTTTGAATTTTTTCTTCAAAGGAATCTTTGGTGTTCCACTGTTGTCTTAACTCATAGAGTCCATTTTTATCGGAGACGTTAAAATCCCTTAGGTACATATGGTTCAAGTTTTCCATGGGGATAAAGAGCTCCGTTCCTTCTTGAATATTTGTATTCCAAGTTTGAGTCACAATTCCCGTTCCGTCTTTTAAGATTTCCACATCCACAAAAATTTCATCTATTTTATTACTGGCAGCAAAAGCCACCGAGTTTAATAAGAGAATTGAAATTATAGTTATAAATAATATTTTTTTCAGTTTTATTTTCCCCTCCTTATATAGTATTTTAATACCCTATGTGGGGTAAATAAAAATCTTTATATAAAATAAATATTCAAAGTCGGCCTTTAATTGTCCCCATGTCTAGGTGAAAAAATCGTTTTCAAAATCTCATTCTTTTGTGATATACTATACAAAGGAGTATTTATATAAAATACATAAAAAGAAAGGTGGAAGTTATATTATGAAAGTTTATACTACTGACAAAATTAGAAACGTCGCTTTAGTAGGACACAGTGGAAGTGGAAAGACAAACTTGACAGAAGCTATGCTTTTCCAATCTGGTGCTACTAAGAGAATGGGTAATGTCAGTTCTAAAAATACATTGTCCGATTACTCTAACGAAGAAGTACAAAGACAATCGTCTATTGGAACTAGCGTGATTCCTGTAGAGTGGAGAGATACAAAAATAAATGTAATCGACGCTCCTGGATATCTAGACTTTGTTGGAGAAGTTTACGGAGCTTTAAGAGCTGCTGAGTCGGCTATTTTAGTAGTAGACGCTACAAGTGGAGTTGAAGTAGGAACAGAGCTTCTTTGGAAATATTGCGAAGAAATCGATCTTCCTAGAATTATTTTCGTAAACAAAATAGATGGAGAAAATGTAAACTTTAGAAGACTTATGGAAGAACTAGAGTCTAAATTTGGTAAAAAAGTACTTCCATTTTCAACTCCAATTGGAGAAGGCGCTGACTTCCAAGGTGTTACAGATGTAATTTACCAAAAGGGATTTAAATACGAAAATGGAGCGCCAATAGAAATCGAATTAAACCACGACCAGCTTAAGGCTACTGAGAGAATCTACGAGGAGATTACAGAAGTCGTTGCAGAGTCTAGTGAAGAATTAATTGAAAAATATTTTGAAGGGGAAGCTTTTACAAGGGAAGAAATTCTTAAAGGAGTAACCCATGCCCTTATTGAGGGTTCAGCTGTACCTTTATTAGTAGGTTCTGGGGAAAAGGCAATTGGAATTGATATTTTGCTTAATATGATTGTAAACTACATGCCAGCTCCAAACCACGAAAAGGCTCACATTGGATTTAGACATGAAGACGAAGAAATAAGAAATGTGGATTCCAACGATCCTTTCTCAGCAGTAGTTTTCAAAACAATAACAGACCCATTTGTAGGAAAGGTTTCTATTTTTAAAGTAATTTCAGGAAAAATTACTAAGGACAACGACCTTTACAACTCTACAAAAAAAGTTAGCGAAAAGATGGGCGGACTTTATACAGTCAGAGGAAAGGAGCAACTTTCCATTGGAGAATTAAACGCTGGGGATATCGGTGCAACTACGAGACTATCAGAAACTCAAACTGGAGACACTCTTTCTGATAAATCTAAACCGACGATTTATAAGAAAATTAAATACCCACAAGCAAATCTTTATTACGCTATCGAGCCTGTAAGTAAAGGCGATGAAGAGAAAATTTCATCTTCTTTACTAAAACTTCAAGAAGAAGATCCAAGCTTCGTAATTGCTAGAAATCCAGAGACTAAACAATTGACAATTGGAGGTCAAGGTTCTGTTCAATTACAAGTTATTATAGATAAATTAAAAAATAATTACGGCGTAGAAGTTAAGACTGTGCCATTTATTATCCCATATAGAGAGACTATAACCCAAACCGTAGAGGTTCAAGGTCGTCACAAGAAACAATCTGGAGGAGCAGGTCAATATGGAGACGTTTGGATTCGTTTTGAGCCTTCAAATGAAGAGTTTGTCTTTGACGAAGAAGTATTCGGCGGTTCAGTTCCAAGAAACTACTTCCCTGCTGTAGAAAAGGGAATCGAAGAAGCAAAAGAACACGGCTATCTAGCTGGATATCCAGTTGTAAACTTTAAAGCAGTTTTATACGATGGATCTTATCACGATGTAGACTCCAACGAGATGAGCTTTAAACTTGCAGCTGCCCTTGCCTTTAGAAATGGAATGGAAAAGGCGAAATCCGTTTTACTTGAGCCCATAATGAAGGTGGAAGTTGTAATTCCAGAAGCATATCTTGGAGATGTTATGGGAGATATCAACAAACGTAGAGGTAGAATTTTGGGAATGGATCAACAAGCTGACGGATCCCAACTTCTAATTGCAGAAGCTCCACAAGCGGAAATGTTTGAATATGCAATTGACCTTAGAGCTATGACCCAAGGAAGGGGAAGCTTTAACATGGAGTTTGTTAGATACGAACAAGTTCCCAATGAGGTAGCAGAAGAAATTATTAAAGAAGCTAAAAAAGATGAATAATTAACAAGTTAAGAGCCTAGATCAATTCTAGGCTCTTATTTAATAGGAGAATAAGATGATAATAGTTTTAATATTTATTTTAACCTTACACTATCTTTTAATCGAACTGCTAAGTACAAAATATTATGAAAAATCTTTAGAAACTAGCCAAGATAAAAATTTAAACAAATTTATCCACGATTTATTTAAACTAGGATTTAGGTTTCTTACAGTAGTTTTAATAGTAATTATATTTGTGATTCAATATTATTCATAAAAATAAATAGAAAAATGGGGCTATATTTTCTTGTCTAAAATTTTTTCTAGGACAATATAAAGTCCTAAAGTGGAAATTTCTGACAAGGGAAATGAAAGCCAAATTCCCACCATTCCAAAATACCGGGATAAAATTAAGGCGTAAATTATAGTGAAAAATGATCCCCTAGCCAAGGAGAGTATGAAGGAAATCCTCGGGTTGTTGGTGGCATTTTTATAAGCTATTAATGAGACGTTTAAGCCATGGGGCAAAAATCCCAAGAAATATAAAATTATCCCACTCCTTGCCAATTCATATAATATTTCCACTTTTTGAGAATTAAAAACCGATATTAAAGGATTCAAATTCATTACAGAGCCAATGTATACAAATAAGGACAGTCCAATTCCAAAGACGATTGCATATTTTAAATATTTCTTTTCACCGTATTGATCTTTACTTCCATGGGCATAGCTAATTAAAGGCTGGATTCCTTGTTGCAATCCGCTAAACATGGACATAATAATTGCCCCGATATTTGTGATTATTCCATAGGCTGCAATTCCAATGTTTCCAGAAACTCCTAGAATTAAATAATTGAATGCCATAGTTACAAGACCTTGGGACATTTCATAGACAGAGGTGGAAACCCCCAGTCTAGCGATTTTTAAAAAATCTTTTACCTTAAAGGAAAATCCTTGAAATTCAAGCATTCCTTCTTTTTTTATAAAGTGTTTTGAAACAATTGCCAAAGATACAATTGGAGACAATCCTGTCGCCAAGGCAGCTCCAAAGACGCTTAAGTTTAAAAACTCCATAAAAATGTAATCTGCAGTCATATTAAAAAAAGAGCTTACAAGCATGGCTGCCATAGCTAAATTTGGATTGTTGTCGTATCTGACAAAGGTGACTAGGTTATTGCTTATTAGAAAAAATGGAGTAAAAGTTAGAACAGTTTTGATGTAAATGTTCGTCATCTCTATGGATTCTTCATTTGCTCCTAAAATCCCAGCAATATTTCTTGAAAAGAAAATTCCAATAATGCTAATAATTACTCCAACTAAAAGAGCGTAAGATAGGGAAACGCTAAAGAATTCATTTCCCCTGTTGTAGTCTTTTTTAGCAGCAGAATAAGAAAAGTTGGTTCCCCCTCCCACTCCCAGCATATATCCAAAACTAAAAATCAGACCATAAATTGGTATTGCAATATTTAAAGCCGTAAGTCCCATGGGACCGGCGTAATAAGACATAAAATAAGTATCGGCAAAAATGTAAATGGAAAATCCAATCATTCCTATCATATTTGCAGATATGTATTTAAAAAAATTAGATAAATAGTATTTTCCCATAGGAAGATTGTATCATACAAAATGAAAAATTCGTATAAATATGTTTACTGGAGATATTGGGTATAAAATATAAAAAAGAAATGGGAGAATGTTATGGGGAAATATGTTTTTGAGATTTTTAGCATACTACGTCATGAATTGTATTGTTACGACGATTTTAATAATGATATATGGAATTATAGACGTCGCCGCTGGGTATTTGATTTTGGTTATGCCAGTTTCTGCAGGGATTGCCACTTTGATTTTGTTTTTGATTAAATACAAATTTGAAGATATTAATAGACTTCTATTTATTTTTTTAATACCCATTATAAACGTATTGGGCATGATTTTACTATTTGTATACCTATTTGCTACTTCAGCCTAATGGGTTAAGTTTTTCAAAGGTGATTTAACTTTTAGAAAAAAATATAATCTGATATAATATAATTTAAATTTACAATTTTTAAAAAGGGGAAAGTTTGATGATTCAAAGAATTAGGATGTATGTAAATAAAAATCGAAATATGATAAATATAAATATGTTCACTTTCATATCCACGATTTTATTATTTGTAACTTTTATATTAGACTATAAAAATCCTATTTTAAAAGAAAATATACCGGATTTGATATTGCTTTCAAAGGACGTCTCCAGTTCCTTTTTATTAAATTTGGCGGGAGTATTTTTAACTGTAACCACATTTACATTTACTACAATACTTACAATTCTAAATAAGTATTCCTCAGAATACACTCCAAGGGTAGTGCAGGATTTTATCGATCAGCCATACATTCTGAGTTTATTTGGAATATTCATTGGAGGATTTTTTTATAGCGTATTGTCTCTAACTATGATTCAAAATGTGGGAGACGATACCAAAGTCGTATCTGGAACTATTGGGATGCTTTACGCAATGGCCTCCATGATATATTTTATCTTATTTGTCAGAACCGTCTTAAAGGGAATAAAGATTTCTAACGTCATAGAAAATATATACAACAAAGCCAGCGCCCTTATTTCTAAAGAATCCAAAGACAAAAAACAAGTCACTTTTGACTATAATATAGAAGACAAAAAGTGTTATAAAATCCATTCAAGTGGATCGGGATATCTTTACAATGTGGATAACAATTCCATAGCTTCAGTAATTAATGAAAGGAAAAGCGATTTAATTATTAATTCTAAGATAGGCGACTTTATTTACGAAGGTCTTCACATTGCAGATTTTTGCGTTCCCAAGGGTAGCGATTTATCTAAAGAAGAAATCGACGAGATCCTTGAAGGTATATCCAAGGGTTTTATATACAGCAACACAATTAACGACCAAGACGATTATCACCACGAAATTAGAAACTTAGTTGAAATATGTCTTAGAGCCATTAGCCCGGGAATTAACGATCCAAATACTGCTATAATTTGCATCAGAAAAATTAGCATGCTTTTAAGTGAGAGTTTAGCTAATTATCACGAAGTAAAAATTATAGAGACGAAAGAGGATTCGAGAATTATCTATAAATTGTACGATATAAAAGAAGAGCTTTATTTTACATTTTATCAAATTATATTTTATGGAAAATCGGATCCCAGTATAGCAAAAACCCTTTTAGAAGGGCTATATCTCATATACTTTAATTCCAACGAAACTGTAAAAAATGTGGTCTCTGAATTTTACGACTACACTTATGAAACTTGTTTTGACGCCATGGAAACGGAGCTGGATAAAGAACAGTTGGCAGTATTATGTAATGATTTTAAACTCATTTGCCAAAATTGAATATAAGTATTAAAAGAATTTATCGAGACTCACGGGACGCGTGGGAACACGTCCCCTACTAAAAAAATCGCCAATTTTTTATGATGTGAACCCTAAAACACGGACAAAATAATATTTAACTTATGCGGTATGTTTTCTGTACTCAACAGGAGACATGCCGTTTAAATTTACCTTTATTCTTTCGTTGTTATACCAGTATATATAGTTTTTAATTTCTCTTTCTAACTCAGATATAGAAC
>JAEZYW010000187.1 GCA_023418835.1 Bacillota bacterium
CTATATGTGTAAGGATATAGACCTTTGTAATAGTGTAGCTGTCTCATCCACGTTAGTTCTGCACCTTCAGTTAGCTCTACAGTATCCCCCCAGAACTTTTTCAAGGTTTCCATAAACAGTTCATTTAAAACGTGGGCATTTATTCCCTCTCCCCTGTCTACTCTATTGTAGACTTGTCTTTGGAAATGAGCTTCTAAAAGATGGGTTACCATATTGTGATAATAGGTTCTGCTTATCATAGATGAATATACAAATCTCTTAAAGGAAGGTTCATCTTTCCAAGTTAGCATATCATTTGCAATTATCAATTCGTTTGTAGTCGATGGGGCTTCGATAAAGTACATACTCGTTCTAGTATTGGATAGAGAATTTTCCCTTTGAGAGTGGAAAAAATGTCCGGCATGTCCCAATTCATGACCCAATACAAATAAATCTTCTAAACTTCCAGTCCAAGAGTTTAAAATATAGCTATGGATTCCATAGGGAGAAAAACAAAAGGCTCCGTTGGATTTTCCGTCATTTACTGGAAAGTCTATCCATCTTTCGTCAAAAGCTCTCTCAATCATATTTACATAATCTGGTCCCAAAATTTTTAAACCTTGGAGAAGTTTTTCCTTTGCTTCTTCAATAGTAATGGTCTCTGTAAAATCGGGATCTAGAGAAATTTTTAAATCGGCATAAGTCAATTTGTCCAAATCGTTTATTCTTTTTATTAGGCCTACAAATTTTCTTACAACTGGAGCAAACTTTTCCATTATGATGTCAATTTGTCTGTCGTACATCTCTCTAGTAACTTCTTGTTGATAAAGCAAATAATCGATTACACTGTCATATCCCCTAAGTTTTGATAGGGCTTTCTCACCGTTAACTCTTCCTTCTAAAGTGGAAGCAAATGTGTTTTCATATTTTCTCAGTTGTTTGCTAAAGGATTCAAAAGCAGCTCTTCTTACCTTGGTGTCGTGCAATCCTTCGTAATAATTTTCAAAAAGTACCAAGCTAAGCGGATATTCTTTTCCATCTACTTCAAAAGGTTCAAATTTTAAATCGGCGTGTTTTGCGCTGGAATAAGTAGAAAATGGATTTTCAAATACTTTATCTAAAGAGCTCAAGACTTGCTCTACTTCTTTTCCTAAATAATCTTTTTTTGCTCTTAGGATTTGATGTACTATTCCTTCATTTCTTTTGGATTTTTCTCCAATTTCTTTTAGCAATTCTTCGTCAAGCTCTATAAGATCTGCATCTACAAAACTTAGTTCCTCGCTCATTAAGGAGCTAAGGTTGGAAGCTAAAGATATCATCTCTTGGAAGTCTGGGTTTCCTCTTTCTACACTTATGTTTAAATTTGCATATCCATATAGCCTTGTCAACTCTTGAATAAGTTCTTCCCTCTCCCCAAACATCTCATCAATTGTGTTTACATTATCTAATTTGTCCTTATACTTTTTGCTAAAGGATTTTATTTTTTCTTCCAATTCCTTTAAATCTTTTTTAAAAGTTTCTGGGCTTTCGCAAAGGTCCTTTAAATCCCAAGTGTACTTTTCTTCTACTTCACTTCTCTTTAGACTTTTCAAATTAAAACCTCCATTTATATTTACTGTTTTGTACTATCATAAATCATACCCCAAGGTAAGAAATTTATTAAATTGTTTCATATTATTTTAAATGATCTGAATTTCCCTCTTCAAGAATTTCAAATTTTTCTCCATCGTAATGGACAGTTGTCAATGCCGTTCCAGGAGGAACTCTTCTTTCCACAACACTATCTAGACCTCTATTTTCAAAGAGATTTAATAACATCATATAAGTTAGACCGTGGGTAACAATGAGAACGTTTTGAGCACCGCTATTTTTTAATTCTTCGACAAAATCAGATACTCTTTTTTCAAATTCTTTAAATCCCTCTCCCCCTTGTACAGGTACGTATTTGGAGGGGTCTGTGGTATAGATTTCGAATTCTTTTGAATAATCTCTCTTTATATCTTCTAGTAACATACCCTCCCATATTCCTACGCTAAGTTCCCTTAAATCTTCTAAAGGAATTATTTTCACTTTGGGATTGTCTAGTATTAATTCTGCAGTGTGAATTGCCCGATATTGAGTGGATGTATAAGCCACATCAAATTTTATATCCCTTAAGTTTTTTCCTAAATTTATCGCATCATCCATTCCTTTTTTAGTCAAAGGTGAATCTAAATAGCCTTGGATTCTTCCAATTAAATTCCATTCAGTTTGGCCATGTCTAGTCAAATAAATATTCATAAATAAACCTCCAAAATCAATTATACCAAAGAAGAATTACTTTGTGGTATAATTTCAAGTGGTGATAAAATGGCATTTGATGGAATTGTAACTCGAGCAGTAGTACAAGAGTTAAAGGAAAAAATAACAGGACTAAGAGTCGATAAAGTATATCAAGTGGAAAAGGACGAAGTTGTTCTTCACTTTAGAAAAAATAAATTACTCATATCTTCTTCTGGAAACAATCCCAGAATGTATTTAACTGAAGAGTCTAAGGAGAATCCTAAAGTTCCCCCAATATTTACCACGGTCTTGAGAAAACATTTGGCAGGAGCCACTGTAGAAGATATTGTACAGTTTGGTAACGACAGGGTTGTAAAAATTGAATTTGACGCTTGGAATGATTTCAGTGAGAAAGTGAAAAAATCTCTAATAATTGAGATTATGGGAAGACATTCCTACATAATTTTGGTAGACGAAAATGACATTATTATAGATTCCATAAAGAGGGTCAATGAATCTATGAGTAGAGTCAGACAAATTCTTCCCCACCTTCCATATGAATATATTAAAGACGAAGATAAAATCGAGCCCAGTAGTGGGACTTTAGAGAAATTGGAAAAAAGTTTACTATCAACAGAGGGAAATAGGAGTGTGGAAAATGTAATATTTTCTTCATTTACAGGGTTTAGCAAAAACATTGGAACTGAAATTGCAACAAGGGCAAATATAGATCCTAGTAGACCATTTAGTTCTTTGATTTCAGAAGAGATTGAAAATTTAATCAATTCTGCTATGGAAGTTGTAAAAGAAGTAAACTTGAATAAATTCCAATATAAACTTTACTTAGACGGGGATAAAATTGTGGATTTCCACGTACTTAATCTGACAAATCTAGAGGGACTGGAGTCTTTGGATTTCGATAGCCCTTCCAAAATGTTAGATTCAGTATATATAAAAAGGGATAAAGACGATCGCCATGGGCAAAAGTCCTCTTCCCTATTAAAAATTGTAAACACACGTCTTTCCAAGGATAAATCTAAGTTGTCGAATTTGAAAAAAGATTTATACGAGGCGGAAAATAGAGAAAAATACAGAATTTATGGGGATATCCTATCTGCAAACTTCCATAAAGTAAAGCCTGGGCAAAATGAAATCCTTTTACAAAATTTCTATAGTGAGGATTTAGAAAATATTTTGATTCCATTGGATGAAAAAATTTCTGCTCCTTTGAATGCCCAAAAATATTATAAAAAATATGGAAAATTGAAAACTGCAGAAAACATATTAAATAAACAAATTGAAGAAACTCAAAGGGAAATTGATTATCTAGAATCCGTAGTGGCTTCCATTGAACTCACGGAAGAGCCCAATGATCTAGAGAATATTAAAGATGAGCTAATTGAAGAAGGATATATAAAACGCAGTAAGACTGTAAAAAAGAAAGCTAAAATGACTACCCCTGATTATACGGAGATTGATGTAGAGGGATTTAAGATTTTAGTTGGAAAAAACAATCGAGAAAATGATTATTTAACCCATAAGGTGGCAAGAAAAGACGACTTGTGGCTTCACGCCCAAGGAATTCCCGGAAGCCATGTAATAATTAAATCTCAAGGAAAAGACATTCCAGATGAAGTAATAGAAGAAGCTGCAAAATTAGCTGCCTACAACTCAAAGGGTAGAAATAGCGGAAATATTGAAGTGGACTACACATTAAAACAAAATGTAAAAAGAGCCCCTGGAAATAAACCGGGACTAGTTAATTATACAGA
>JAEZYW010000198.1 GCA_023418835.1 Bacillota bacterium
GTATAGAGCTTTAGCTTTAATATTTAGTAACCATGGTTTTGTTGACTATGAAAATGAATCTGAAGTCAAAAACTTATTGGAAAACATAAATATAGATATATTTGATGGAAAGATATATGTAAACAACGATGACGTCTCAGACAAAATTAGAGATGAGAAGATTGGAATGTTGGCATCTAAGATATCTTCATATCGTCAAATAAGAGAATTTCTTGTAGATAAACAAAGGGAAATTGCTAAAGGGAAAAATATTATCATGGACGGTAGAGATGTGGGGACTGTTATTTTATTGAATGCCGAATGTAAGATTTTTCTTACTGCAAATTTATCAGAAAGAGCAAAGAGAAGGGTAGAACAGCTAAGAGAAAAAGGCATTAACTCTGATTACAGTGTAGTCTTTAAAGATATTGAAAAAAGAGATTATGACGACACCCATAGAGAACATTCTCCATTGAAAAAGGCTGATGATGCAATTGAAATAGATTGCACAGATTTAACTATTGAAGAAACTGTTAATGAAATTTTAAAAATTTTACCAGGATGCGAGGTATGATATGTTTTATACAATAGTATCTTCCGTTATTGGATTTTTTTTACGCATATTTTATAGGGTGAAAGTCTTCGGCGAACTTGAACAAAAAGAGAATGAACGATATTTAGTTGTATCTAACCATTCAAGTTTACTAGATCCTGTAATATTAGGTGTTATTTTTAAACCCCAACTTCATTTTATGGCTAAGCAAGAGTTATTTGAAAATAAAATTTTAGCAAAAATAATTAATGGACTAAACGCTTTTCCCGTAAATAGAACAGGTAATGATATTGTAGCTTTAAAAAATGCAGTCAAGCTTTTAAAGTCTAATAAAATTGTTGCAATTTTTATTGAAGGAACACGTGTGAAAGAATATAATCCTGAAAATGCAAAAGCTGGTCCAATATTAATTGCGAATATGGGAAGGGCAAAAATAATTCCCGTTCATATTGAAAGTAACTACAAATTATTTAGTTCAATAAATATTTATATCAAAGAGCCCTATGAAGTAAGGGTAGATAAGAAAAACGGAGATGAAAGCTACAAAGACATAGCAAGAGAAGTATTAGATATAATATATAATAGGTGATCGAAATCGAAATTATTATAGCAGAAACCTTGGGTTATTGCTTTGGAGTAAAAAGAGCGGTAGATAAAACTGAGGAAGCTTTAAAAGACGACGAGTTTGTCTATATTGACGGAATGTTAATTCACAATACCGATGAGATGAATAGATTAGAAAAATTGGGTTTACAGGAATATTCAAAGGAGTCAAAAGAAAACTCAACTTTAATACTAAGATCTCATGGAACTCCTAAAGATAGAAAAAACAAACTACAAGAGGAGTTTAATTTAATAGACACAGTATGTCCTTACGTTAAAAGAGTTCATAACTTAGCTAAAAAATATCAAGATGAATATCTTATTATATTTGGACAAGATACCCATCCAGAAGTAATTGGAATTAATAGTTATTCTGAAAATAAAGGTATTATTATCAGCAGTTTAGATGAACTAAAAAATCTTATTAATGAAATAAGTGAAATAAAAAAAGAAATACACATTTTAGCTCAAACTACTTTTAAAAAAGTTATTTTAGATGAGCTCCTAGATTTATTAGATAAAAACAATATTGTGTACACTTATCACGACACAATATGCGATGCAACAAAAGATAGGGTTAACGCTACAATTGAACTTGCAAAATCTGTAGATTGCGTAATTGTTTTGGGCGATAAAAAAAGTTCTAATTGCTCAAAACTATATGAATATGCTAAAATGTATAATAATAACGTTTTTTTTATAAATAACGTCAATGAAATGGATATTTCTGAGATTTTGTTATATAATAGAATAGGTATTACAGCAGGTGCGTCCACGCCTGATTGGATAATTAAGGAGGCTATTGAAAAGATGGAAGATATGAACAAAAATGAAATGATGGAAGCTATTGAAAGCTCCTTCAAAAGAATTAAAAGAGGTGATATTCTCAAAGGTACGGTTCTTTATGTTAAAGATTCAGAAATCAGCGTAAATATAGATTATAGAGCTGACGGAATTATAAATAAAGACGAAGTATCCGACGATCCAAATGTCAATCCATCTGACTTGTTTAAAGCAGGAGATGAGATCGAAGTTTATGTATTAAAAATGGATGACGGAGATGGCAATGTATTGTTATCACACAAAAGGGTACAAAGACTTAAAAATTGGGATATTATCGAAGAAAAATATAACAACGAAGAAGTTGTTGACGCTTTTGTTACTGAAGTAACTAAAGGCGGTCTAAAGTGTGAAGTAGAGGACATTAATGCATTTATGCCTGCATCTCAAGTATCTATTGCATATAAGAAAGACTTATCTGTGTTTTTAGACGAGGTATTAGCTTCAAAAATAATAGATTTTAATAAAGATAAGAGAAGAATCATTTTATCTAGAAAAGTTGTAGAGCAAGAAGAATTAGATGATTTAAAAGAAGAAATCTATTCAAAAATTGCTGTTGGTGACGAAATTGAAGGTGTAGTTCAAAGACTTACAAACTTTGGTGCCTTTGTAGATATTGGCGGTATAGACGGATTAATTCACATATCTCAATTATCATGGCAAAGAGTTAAACATCCTTCTGATGTTGTACAACCAAATGAAACAGTAAATGTTAAAATTCTAGAGATAGATGAAGAAAAAGATAGAGTAGCTCTTGGTTTGAAACAATTGACAAAAGAACCTTGGGATCTTTTTGTTGAAGAAAATAAGGTTGGAGACATAGTAAATGGTACTGTTGTAAATTTACTAGACTTTGGTGCATTTGTTAAACTAGAAACTGGAGTAGATGGTTTACTTCACGTTTCTCAAATAGCAAGAGAACACGTAGAAAAACCAGGTGATAAACTAGAACTTGGTGAAGAAGTAGAAGTTTTAATTACTGATATTGACGAAGAAAACAAAAAAATCAGTCTTTCAATTAAAGAAATTGAAAAAAGAAAAGCTAGAGAAGCTAGGGCTCAAGAGCTAAAAGAAAAAGGCGAAGATGATGCTCCTAAAGCTGAAAGAGCTAAACCTACTCAAGACACTGAAAAACAACAAAAAAGAAAACCAAAACAAAAAACTGAGGCTCCAAAAAGAGATTCATCTGCAGCTACAGAAGATAACAGTTTTGGAATTGCAATAGCAGATTTGTTAAGTGGGGCAGACTTTGGATCTAATGACAATGAGACAACAGAAGAGTCTGTGGAAGAAGAAACACCAGTTGATGATGAAGAAATTGAAGAAATCGAAGAAACTGCAGAAGATTCAGATGTAGAAGAGGAAGAATCTGAGGATACTGAAGCTGAAGAAGAAGCTGAAGCAGAGGAAGAAGAAAAAGTTACTGAAGAAGAATAATAATCAGTAATATTATAATGAATTAGGACTAGATAGCCTCTAGTCCTTTTTAGATAAGAGGAACTATGCAAGAAAATAATTATAAAATTTTATTAAAAGACATAATATCAGATAATAACAAGTATGTATTGAGAACTTATGGTTGCCAAATGAATGAACACGATTCCGAACAAGTAGAATTTATACTAAAGGATGCCGGTTTAGAAAAGGTTGAGGATATTGAAAATGCCAATTTCATTATCATAAATACTTGCGCAATAAGAGGTACTGCTGAAAATAAAGCTTTTGGTTTTTTGGGAAGTTTAAAAAAGTATAAAAGAGATAACAAAAATTTGAAAATTGTTGTATCTGGTTGTCTGCCCAAAATGGACGAGGCTTTTGAAAATATTATAAAAAAACACAAGCATGTAGATGTTTTAATGGGAACTTCTAATTATAATAATTTGCCTGAGTTACTGTATAAGTCTTACTTTTCCGATAGTCCTATCGTAGATATAAGCGATCAATACGACTTAGACAGTTTTGAACTAAATTACAGCAGAATGTATAAACACAAATCCTTTGTAAATATAACTTTTGGTTGTAATAATTTTTGCTCTTATTGTGTTGTACCCTATACTAGAGGAAGGGAGCGGAGCAGGGAACCTGATGAAATTATTGAAGAAATAAAAACTTTAGTTAGTGAAGGTGTAAAAGAAGTAACATTATTCGGCCAAAATGTAAACTCTTATGGTAAGACTTTAGAAA
>JAEZYW010000218.1 GCA_023418835.1 Bacillota bacterium
GTATAGCTCTCCCAATACGGATTGGGCAAAAAATGTTAACTCAAATGAATTTATATTAGAAAAAAGGGATTTGAAATCCTGTGGTCTCGATACTTTTATATGCTTATATTCTGCATTTGGAGATCCGTGTTCCACTGTTTTTAAAGCTTCTCTATAACTTTGATACTGGAATTTGTAGGAGTGAAACTCGGGACCAATGGCAATATTTAATTCTATATCTAAAATTTCCTTTAGAATCTCTATATTTTTATTTAAAACCTCAATTATCTTGTTTACATTTTTTTCACTTGTCTGAATAATATACATATTTTCGTTTCTCAAAGGATAAAGATTGTAATTACTAATCTTATCAAATTTTTTTGAAAGCCAGTTATAAATCAATGTGTATCCAATCATATGAAGATGATGGGGAAATAACTTTGAAAAGTCTGGAAAATATAAAATTGCAGTTCTACCGGATGTAAAGTAGTCTAGCTTATTATTGTGAACAAATTCTAGTATTTGCTCCTCATCTTCTCGTGAACATAATTTTATAAGACTTAGAAATAGGCTCTCAATCTTTTCTAATTTATGATATTCGATATTTAAATCTCTAGTAGTTGTAAAAGCTACACTAAAAAGAGCTTGGTTAATTATAAAGCTGTCTACTGAATAATTTAACTTTTCAGTGTTGAGAAGTAATAAGTAGTAAGGATACTGAGCTGTAAGTTTCATAGTGTAGATTCCCACGTTAAAGCTCTGTCCTTTTGCATTGGAAAGACTATCGCTATAATATTTAACATCCCTTGGTATTTTAGAAGTTAAAATTCTGATATCATTTTTATGAAAGTTTCTCGCAAAATTTGTACTAGAATATTCTATATTTCCGAAAGGATCTATTAATGCAGTTTCTACCTTTAAAATGCTAGTTAAAGTCATTAATATTCCCCTTAAGTTTTGATTTTGTAGTAGCATATTAGAAAATACTTTTTGACTGTTTAATGCAAAGACAAGTTCATTTGTATTATCTTGCCATATGTGCATTAAAACATCTTGATAAACTTCCCCCAAAGTTTTATATGAGGGTATTAAAAATATGGGGAATTTTAATTCATCTGCCCTCTTAATAACTTTTTTATCTAATACTTTTAAAAATCTCTCGACTTTTATTGCCAAACCACAACAATTTTTTTCAACTAAATTTTCTATTAGATGTATTAATTCTTCTTGTTTTCCTGCGTAATACATAGCCGTGGTAATAATTAGGGCATTATCCCCTATGTATGAATAAACATCAGGGGTTTCTGTCGATTCCACTGTCGATATTTCTCTATTGTAATCAGCATGTTTATTCATAGGTATTAAATAGTCAAACTTGCTATCATTTAATAGCTCTTTTAAATTCATTATTTCCTCCTAAAATAAAGTACTCCAATTTAATAATTCTTATATCCATTATATAATTAAAAAAAGTGTCAGACTTTAGTATAATATATAAACGTTTTCAGTTCTTATGCATTTTGCACAAAGATTTTAACTTAAAATGGCAATCAGTCTAATGATTATACCCTAACTATACTTATATAATAGTAATATGTAAATATAATGTAAAAATATTTATGTAAGGAGGATGAAGACAGTGGATTATAAAGAAGCTTTTGAGTTTTATGATAACATTTTCTCAAAAATAGGTGAAACTGAAGATGGTGGATTAACTAGATTGCTCTACTCTGACGAGTGGTTTGAAGCTCAAAGTTCAATGAAAGAACAAATGGAAACCATAGGTATGAATGCAGAGTTTGACTCAGTTGGTAACCTTTTCGGTACAATAAAAGGTTCAGAAAGTGAGGATATTATAGGCACAGGTTCTCATATAGATAGTGTGGTAAATGGCGGTAGATTAGATGGACAATATGGAATTATAGCTGGTCTAATTGCCGTAAAAAATTTATACGAGAAACATGGGCAACCTAAAAAAAGTTTACAAGTAATTTCTATGGCTGAAGAAGAAGGAAGCAGATTTCCTTATGTATTTTGGGGAAGTAAAAACATTTTTAATATGATAAAATCTGAAGAGATAGAAGAAATAAAGAAAATTAAAGATGGCGCAGGAATTTCTTTTGTAGACGAAATGAAAAGACATGGTTTTGATTTTAAAGGTGAAAATGAAAAACCTCACAAAATTGATAAGTTCATTGAAATTCATATTGAACAAGGAAATTATCTTGAAATGATCAATAAGCCAATAGGAGTTATAACGGCTATAACGGGACAAAAGCGTTACGAAATAACAATAACAGGACAAGCGAACCATGCAGGTACTACTAGAATGGGATATAGAAAAGATGCCATTTACGCTTATTCGAAAATTGTAAAATCTTCAATTGACATGGCATTGGAAGAAGGAGATCCTCTAGTGATAACCTTTGGAAACATTACGGTATCCCCTAATACGGTTAACGTTGTTCCCGGTTCTGTCGTATTTTCTATGGATTGCAGGCATCCAGACGGATACATTCTAAACAAATTTACTGAAAAAGTAGAAAAAAATATGAAAAAAATTGTAGAAGAAATGGGCATGGAAATCGATATCAATATGTGGATGAACGCTCCCCCAGTTCCTATGAACCATGAAATAATAAATATGATTGAGGAAACTGCTAAGGATATGGATCTGGATTATGAAGTAATGCACTCAGGCGCTGGTCATGATTCACAGATTTTTGCCCCTAGAGTTCCTACTGGAATGATATTCGTTCCAAGTATTGACGGGATAAGTCACAATCCAAAAGAAAAAACAAATGTGGAAGATTTAATTTTAGGTATAAAAGTTTTAGAAAATACCCTATACAAGTTAGCATATTAAAATTTAGGAGGTTATTATGGGTTATTTAAACAATCAATTAGGTTACAGA
>JAEZYW010000097.1 GCA_023418835.1 Bacillota bacterium
GATTGAAATTCCAGTTGATGATTTAAGTTCTATTCCAAAAAATGTCGCTCTCCATACGAGAGCGTGGATTGAAATCTACATCAAAATAATCATAATCCCTGCACATATAGTCGCTCTCCATACGAGAGCGTGGATTGAAATAGTTTGTGTTCTTGCATATCCTACGACCGCGTTGGTGTCGCTCTCCATACGAGAACTATTATTAATTTATTTGAAATTATACATTTATATGTAAAATTTCTATATATTTTTATATTTTCTATTATTATGCATAAGCATTTGCTATAATGATTTTAAGGAGAAAATATGCAAGATTTTATTAGAATTTTTGAAGTTGTTTTACCTGTGTTATTACTGGTAATTTTTGGTTATGTTGGTAGAAAGTTAAATTTATTTGATGAAAGGTTTGTAAATTCTGGTAGTAAACTAGTATTTATGGTATTTTTACCTATAAATATGTTTTTTAACATTTACAACTCTTCTGGATTGGGTTCTGCGGATCCGATTATCATCATTTATGCAGTTATTGGACAAATTATTTTACTAATTTTAGCCTACATAATTTATAAAGGCATGAATTTTGACAATGAAACCTTGGCTGTAATGCTTCAAACTTTGGTGCGTTCAAATATCGTATTATTTGGACTATCAATTGCTCAAAACTATTTTGATGGAGATGGTATAGCTTTAGTTACAATATATATTGGGTTAATTGCTGCCTTTTCCAATGGTTTTGCTATCATAATTTATGAGGTTTTGACTAACAAAGAATCAAAAATTAACTATAAGAAAATAGGAATGTCGATTCTTAAAAACCCCATTTTTTTGGCTGCAATCCTAGGAATATTATTTAATTATTTTAGCATTGGAATTTATAATCCGTTAATGAAAGCGGCGGGAGATTTGTCTTCTGTTGCCACTCCTTTGGGATTAATGTGCGTTGGCGGTTCTATGAAATTTACAGGAGATTTAAGTGATTCCAAGGCATTAATTACTGCCGTCATTTCCAAAAGTGTCATAGTACCAATAATTACCTTGGTCATTTTTTCCCTCCTTGGAGTAACTGGACCTGAGATGTTTGTAATGCTTATTTTATTTGCCGCTCCCGTTGCTGTATCAAGTCACGCAATGAGCGTAATTTATACTTCGAAAGGCGATTTTTGCGCTAAGATTATAGTTTACACAACGATACTAAATTCAATTACAATATTTTTTGGAATATTAATTTTGTCTACACTTGGCATTATATAGGAGGATTTATGAAAAAGTTTTACTATTACGAAAGTCCAATTGAAACTTTGACCTTAATTTCAGAAGGAGATTATCTAATTGGATTGAAATTTGGTAGAAAAGAAATAAACGGGGAAGAAGAAAAATCTGAAATAATTGAAGAGGCAATTAATCAATTGGAAGATTATTTCAAAGGCAATATAAAAGAATTTAATTTGCCAATAAAATTTTATGGGACAGAATTTCAAAAAAAGTGTTGGAACTCTTTGCTTGAAATTCCTTATGGGGAAACTAGAACTTATAAAGATATTGCTGAGACTGTGGATTGTCCAAAGGGATATAGGGCTGTAGGTCTTGCAAATAACAGGAATCCAATTTCTATAATAGCTCCTTGCCATAGAGTTATCGGAAGTGATGGAAAGTTAATTGGCTTTGGAGGCGGACTAGACAAGAAAGAATATCTTTTAAATTTGGAAAAAGAGAATAAGTAAAATTTAATATCGGTAAAATTTCGGGGGAATTTATAGTGATTAAAATCTGGCGCATATTTATTTGTTTTATTCTAGTGAGTTTTATTGTTTTTGGAAATAAGGATGTAATGGCTTTTGATTCTGATAAGAATTCAGATGATTTTCCAACTGCTGAGCTAATCTTAGAAGATGAGAAAGTTTGTATTAAAATTAATGATCCAAAATTTATGGTATTACAAATTCATACTGAAGCCGTAGCTAGATTCGAAAACAAAGAAATGAGATGGAATTTAACAGGAACTTCATCAATGATGAAATTTAAATTGGATTATCCAAATTATACCTTTAAAGGCGGAACTAAGATCACCATGTCCTTTTATAAAGGAGGGGTCTTACTTTCAAATCCCATTATAGTTTACTATCCTGCTGAGAAATCGGAGCTTAAAGAATTAGTGGATAATTATGAAAATGTGAAACAATCTTTCAAGTATATCAATGCATCTGAGGACAAGAAATTATCTTATGATAATGCAGTTTCAAATGGAATCGAGATTTTAAATAAAGAAAGTTCTACTCAAGAAAGTGTAAATATAGCGATATTAAATATTAAAGAGTCCTTTTCTTCACTAGACGGAAAGGAAATACCTGAAATTGAAAAAAGTCTATTGGAATCATTAATTAAAGAAAAAGAGGAAATTAAAGAATCAGAAAATTACATATATTCTTCTGAGGATGCGAAATTTAACTATGATAAAGCAATCGAAAAAGGAGAAAACATTTTAAGGGATATAGAAGCTTGTCAAAAAGATATAGACGGTTGCATCGAAGAAATTCTACAATGTAAAGAAAATTTAATAAAGGAAATAGAACTTCCAGAAGAACCCATTGAAGAACCGGAGTTCCCAGAGGAAGATCCCATTGATGAGCCAGAAACTCCCGAAGAAGACCACAGTGATGAGATTATAGAAAAACCTCTTAAACCTATAGAAAAACCTGATTACATATTATATGGTCCGAAGGCATTAGATTTGATTTTTTCAGTTAATGCTTCTTCTGAAGAATTTCCCAAAGAGAAAGAACCAACTGAAATTTATAATTCTAGAAAGTCGTTTATAAAGGGATATCCTGATAACACATTTAGACCTGAAGGAAAGATTACTAGGGCTGAAACTGCAGCGATGATTGCAAGGCTCTTGGACATTTCTGAAACTAAAAATCTGGGAAAAGATTTTGTGGATTTAAAAGATGATTGGTATAGTGAAGAAATCAATTTAATTATAAACGCAGGGATTATGAAAGGCTACAGTGATGGATCCTTTAGACCAGATTTGCCAATAACAAGAGGTGAATTTGTTAAAGTAATTTCTGCTTTTGACAAAACAAATAATGAGATTTCTCCTTTTTTGGATATAAAAGGACATTGGGCAGAAAAAGCTATAAACCAAGCCTATGGTAACAATCGAATAAAGGGTTATCCAGATGGGGAATTTAAAGCCGACAATCCAATTACTAGAGCTGAAGCAGTAACTGTATTAAATAGAGTTTTCAATATAGAAGACAATCTGGAAAGTGAAAACGCAATTTTTAATGACCTAAGCCCCGAACATTGGGCTTATTATGAAATTATCAAAGCGGTGAATTAAAAAAAGCCTTCTTAAAGAAATTTTCTTTGAGAAGGCTATTAAAATTAATTTTCAGTTTTTTTTAACATCTCTTCTAATACCACTTCGTCTGTGGTTTTCATACCACATTTTGCAATGTTTCCAATGGTTATTATTGTTTCGTCTAAATTTGATTTCACAATTCCGTCGCCTGCTTCAAAATCTTCATTTGCCAAAGCCTGTCTGTAAGATAAAGAAGCGTTTCTTATGCTAGATGCAATCTTACTAGCACATGAAGGTTTTGCTCCGTCACAAATCATTCCTGAATTTGTTGCCAGTGCGTTGGAAATTGTTCCTTCCAATACTTCTTTTGATTCATCTTCTAAAAATCCTATTCCTGCAATTGCACTGGAAGCTGCAGAAACGACTCCACAATAAGCTGACAATTTTCCTATTCTCTCTTTAATGTATAAAGACATTAAATTGGAAAAAATTAAAGCTCTGTATAGTTTTTCTTCAGAAACATTGTGGTCTTTTGCATAAACAATTATTGGTACTGCCGTAGTAATCCCTTGGTTTCCGCTTCCAGAGTTTATAACAACGGGCATCTCACAACCGCTCATTCTTGCATCTGAACCTGCAGCGGCATAAGCAGCCAATTTATCAAAATAATCTTTACTTTCCATTCCCAAAATTACAGATCCTATATTGGAACCCCAGTCATTTTCTAGGCCCTCTTTTGCAATGTTTAGATTGTAATTAATTTGAGTGTCTAAGATCTCTTTAATCTCGCTATAATCTGCTGTTTTTGCAAAATCGTAAATTTTATCAAATGATAAGTCTATACTTCGTTCTTCTTCAGTTTCCATTTCTTTTTGATAAAGAGTCTCGCCATTTTTTTCTATATGGATTACATTTGTATGGGAATCGCTAATGACTACTTTAGAACTAGAATCTCCAGCAAACATTTCCATATCTATATAAAGTCCGGTTTTATTGGGAACTAGGTTAATTTCTACAATTCCTTTTTCAATTAAATCGTCACAGTGTTTTAGTTGTGTTTTGTCAATAGTAGACAAAACTTCTAAATCTTTATTTGGATCTCCCAAAAGAGCTCCTGCAACAACTGAAATTTCAATTCCTTTTCTTCCTTCTGTACCTGGAACTTTTACGCTATTGGCATTTTTTATCATATTTCCTGATAAATTTGCAACTATTTTTTCTGGATCTTTTCCAAGTATTTCTTTACCTTTTGCTGCTGCTAATGCAATTGCGATGGGCTCTGTACAGCCAAAGGCAGGTACTAATTCTTGTTTTAAAAATTCAATATAGTTCATAATTTTTCCTTTCTATATTACATCCTCATGTGGCATATAAGGAGGGTTATTTCCTCTACCAGGAACTTTATTAAATAGTCCTGTTACCATAAGTGCGATAGCTCCATCGCCTGTAACGTTGCAAGCTGTTCCGAAACTGTCTTGCAAAGCAAATATTGAAAGCATAAGTGCTGTTCCGGTGTTATCAAATCCTAATACAGATATAATTAAACCTAGAGAAGCTACAACTGTACCTCCAGGAACTCCCGGTGCACCTATTGCAAAAATACCCAATAAGAAAATAAATAAAATCATATTTGATGTAGAAGGCATTTGTCCGTAAAGTATTTGGGATACTACCATTACAAAAAATGTTTCTGTTAAAACTGAACCACACAAATGAGTGTTTGAGCATAAAGGTATTGCAAAGTCTCTAATTTGCGGATCTAGTGTTCTAGCTTTACTTGCCGATTTTAAAGATACAGATAAAGTAGCTGCTGAAGACATAGTCCCTAAAGCAGTTACATATGCTGGTCCGTAGTGTTTTAATACTTCCAATGGATTAGTTTTGGAAAGAGCTCCCCCAATCAAATAAAGAAGTGCCAACCAAATGTAGTGGCCTATAATTACAATTATTAGAACTTTAAAGAATACAGGCAATTCATTTATTATTACGCCTTCATATGCTAATTCTGCAAAAGTAGTAGCGATATAAAATGGTAGTATAGTAATAACTACTCTGTTAACAATTTCTAAGACTATGTTATTAAATTCTAAAAGAAGTTTTTCCCAAGATTCTGACTTAGTCCAAATAACTGCTAAACCTATAAGTATTGCAGTAACCAAAGCAGACATTACTGGCATTATTGGAGCGATTTCTAGATTAAACAATAACTCTGGAAGGGCTTTTCCCTCTCCAACTACTGGTGAAATATTTAAAAATGGAATTATAACTCTACCAGCCATAAAACTGAAAAGTGCTGCTCCCACTGAAGAAATATAGCAAATTAACAAAGTTGTCGAAAGAGCTTTACCAGCATTTTCTTTTAAAGATACAATAGCAGGTGTTATAAAACCTAGAATAATTAACGGAACTATGTAGCCGATTAAATTTCCTATAATTGATTTTATAGTACTAATAACGGTTATAACAGACTCCCCAACAATACTTCCTAATCCAATACCTAAGATAATACCTAATAATAGCTTTAATAATAAGCTATCAAAAATTCCTTTCTTTTTCATAAATCCTCCTCAATATTTTTTTATTATTACAAATTTATATGAAGCAATTTTTGTGCCATAATTAAATGGGGAGATTAGCCATTATTTTAAAGAGATTTTTATCAATTTTGCATAATTGAGAAATATATTTTGCAAAATTGCGAATTCTATTATATTATACTTTTGGTGATAAAATGATTGATAAAATTAAAGGGTCTGTCCAAGAAGTTTGTGATGCAGTTAGTGCAATCCTTTCAGTAGATGTTACAGTTATTAATACGAATTTAGAAAGAGTTGCTGCTACTGGAAAATACAAATCAGAGATTGGAAACAAGCTTCCAGACGGATGTTATTATTCAATGATATTGGAAAATGAGAAAATAAATCATTTAGAAAATATAATAGAAAAAGAAAAGTGCAAAAATTGTAAATCTATAGAGACTTGCGAAGAACTTGCCACTTTAGGATATCCAATAGTTGCAGAAAATGGT
>JAEZYW010000210.1 GCA_023418835.1 Bacillota bacterium
TTAAAATATCTTTTATTTTGATTTCCACCTGGGGATTTCTTGTAGAAAATTTCGTAACAACTCCAAGAGAACTTATCTTTTCATATTTGGGATTTTCTTTTATTCTCTCAATTTGAGTTGTATCCAAATCCTTTACTACGATACCTCTATGGTCCACATATCCTGAGATCTCTTCTAAAAAATTAAAATCACTGGAAAAATCATTTTTAATCCCAGGTCCACCTTGTATTATCATTAAAACCTCTTGGATTTTCTTTTCCACAATAGCATTTGTAGAAATAGTTGTGCTCAAATTAATTCTTTTTATTTGAGATTTGTCCACATCTTCTATGAGCTCTTTAAGGGTTTTATAGATTGTATGAAAAAGGATAGACTTTTCTATTGGATTTTTAACTTTTTTATAAATTGCTCCATTTTTTATTATTACGCCGTCGATATTAGTACCTCCGACGTCAATTCCGATTATCACAATATCCCTCCTAAAGTTATTATATCAGATAAAAATGTAATTATAAGAATTGACTGATAGTATAGAGAAATGTTGAAACTATGTAAAGGATTGTTAAAATCTTGTATTTACACACAAATTGCTATTTGGTTTTGATATAATAAAGTTAATCAAACAAAATACATGGAGGAATTATTATGAGGATTATTGTCGCAGGTGGAGATGGATTTTGCGGTTGGCCAACATCTCTTTATCTTTCAAATAAGGGCTTTGAAGTAGGAATAATTGACAATTTAGTAAGAAGAGAAATAGACGTAGAACTTAATTCTAATTCATTAACTCCCATTGCATCCATAGAAGAAAGGGTGGAAAAGTGGAAAGAGTTGACGGGCAAGGAAATTCAAGTTTTCATCGGAGATTTAAACGATTACGAATTCCTCTCCGATGTGTTTCAAAAATTTGAACCTGAAGCCTTTGTACACTTTGCAGAGCAACGTTCTGCACCTTATTCTATGATTTCAAGAGAGCATACTATTTACACCCAATCAAATAATGTATTGGGAAATCTAAATGTCTTATATGCAATTAAAGAATTTAATCCCGATTGTCATTTGATAAAACTGGGGACTATGGGAGAATATGGAACTCCAAATATAGACATTGAAGAAGGATATATAGAAATAGAGCATAAAGGAAGAAAAGATAAATTTTTATATCCTAAAAGAGCAGGATCTTTTTATCATCTAACGAAAGTTCACGATACAAACAATATAGAATTTGCAGTTAGATCTTGGGGAATAAGGGCAACGGATTTAAATCAAGGTGTGGTGTACGGCGTAAACACTAAGGAAACTTCAATGGATTCCATTTTAGCAAATAGATTTGATTACGACGGAGTTTATGGAACTGTAATGAATAGATTTATTGTTCAAGCTGGAAAGGGTCTACCACTGTCTGTATATGGAAAAGGCGGACAGACTAGAGGATTTATAAATATTGAAGATACTGTCAGATGTATAGAATTGGCAGCGTTAAATCCTCCAGAATCTGGGGAATTTAAAATATACAATCAAATAACAGAACAATTTAGTGTATTGGAACTTGCAAATATAGTAAAAGAAGTTTCTAAAAAATACTTTGATATAGACGCTGAAATTGAACACATGGAAAATCCTAGAGTAGAAAAAGAAGAACATTACTATAACGCAGTTTATACAGAACTAAAAGATTTGGGACTAGAATCCCACCTTCTAACAGAAGAAGTGGTAAAGGATATTTTACAACTTGCAATAGACAACAAGGAAAGAGTAAAAGAAGACGTGGTAATGAATTCACCTTCTTGGAGATAATTTAAATTGAAAATAGCTTTAGTAACAGAGACGCTTTTGCCTTCCACAGACGGCGTTGTGACTAGACTTACAAATGCTTTAGATTATATTTTAGAAAAAGGACACGAAGTAATTATAATCTGTCCTGAAGATGAAGGAATTGAAAAAGACTATAAAGGCGCCAAGATTTATCCCATGGCAGCCTTCAAGTTTCCCTTTTATACCCAGAGGCAATGGGCTCCCCAGCCTAAAGATAAAAGAAATTCTTGAAGAGTTTAAGCCTGATTTGGTACACGCAGCCAATCCAATAAGTTTGGCTGCCAGTGGGGTTTATTATTCAAAAAAGCTAGGGATACCCCTCATATGTAGTCTTCATACAAACATTCCAAATTATTTGAATCACTATCATTTAAACTTTTTAAAGCCCCATATTTGGAATTATTTGAGGGAACTTCACAATAGCGCAAGTATAAATCTCGTAACTTCAAAGGCCATGTATAAACTTTTGGAAGAAAATGGAATCCAAGGTCTTAGAGTTCTTCCCATTGGAGTTGATGTGATTAATCGTCATAAAAAATTTTACAGTGAAGAAATGCGTGACAAATTAACTGGTGGAGAAAAGGAGAAAAAACTCTTAATCTTTGTAGGAAGGCTAGCTCCTGAAAAGGAAATAGAATCTTTAAAAGAATTAATGAACTCTAGAGAAGATGTAAGACTTGCAATTATAGGAGATGGACCTTCAAGAGGGGACTTGGAAAAATTATTTGAAGGGACAAATACAATTTTTACAGGATTTTTGAAGGGAGAAGAACTTTCCCAAGCCTATGCCACTGGCGATGCATTAATTTTTCCTTCTCAAAGTGAAACTTTGGGTCTTGTAATAACAGAAGCAATGGCATCAAAGACGCCTGTAATTGCGGCTTTTAGTGAGCCCACTATTGAACAAATAAAAGACAGAGAAAATGGATTTATCTATCAAAGAAATTCCCTTGCCAGTTTAAATAGTTGCATTGACTC
>JAEZYW010000221.1 GCA_023418835.1 Bacillota bacterium
CTTGCAAAGAGTCCTGATCCAAAGCGAGTTCCTTCTTCTTCTATCATGGCAATCATTTCTATTGGATATTTTGTTGTGACATTATTCTCATCTAAGGTTCTTAAAATTTCCAGTGCCATAACAACTCCAGCAGGACCGTCAAAATTTCCCCCATTTCTTACAGAGTCGAAATGAGATCCAATCATAATTACGGGAAGATCATTATTTTCTCCATCCCGTCTTGCTATTAAAGTTCCGGCAGCATCTTCGCGAATCTCTACATTTAATTTATTCAACTGAGATTTTAAATACTCTCTTGCGCACCTATCCTCATGGGAAAAGGAAAGTCTCGTAAGACCTTCTCCTGGGGTTTGGTTACATTCCGACAATCTTTCAATGTCATTTTTTATTCTTTCTAAGTTAGTTTTCATATTTTTCTCCTATAATAAACTGTTCTATCTCAGTTTTGGTTAAGAAAAAACCCACAACAAGAATATTAAAATTCCTGTTATAGGCTTTTAGTTATTGTTACTATCTGTCTTTTCTATTTTTAGATATTACTACTCTTCTGAAAGGATCTCTTCCTTCTGAGTGAGTTGAGATATCTTCGTAATTTTGTAAAACCATGTGGACAATTCTTCTATCTGCAGCGTTCATTGGTTCTAATTTAATTGGTTTATTAAATCTTTGAACTTTCTCTACACTGCGTTTAGCAATTCTTTCAAGATTTCTCTTTCTCTTGTCCCTATATTCATTGGCATCTACAATTACTCTTATAAATTCTTCTTTGTGTTTATTGATAACTTGGCTTAATAAATATTGCAAAGAATCCAATGTGGATCCGTGTTTCCCAATGACAATTCCCAAATCCGATGGGTTTTGGCTTTTTACTTCTACTTTAAGTTCGTTATCTACTAATTCCACAATTAAGTGATAGTCAATTTCGAATTCGTCAATTATCTTTCCTAGAAATTCTTCTGCATTGTTTTTAATTTCAATGTCAGTCCAAATTTCTTCGATGTTTCTTCCGTTTTCTTTAAAATCTTCTTCGTCTTCGTCATCATCGATTTCGTCTTCTTCTATAATGACTTCTTTTTTTACTTCTGGTTTTGGAGTCTCGATTTTTTCGACTCTCTCTTCTTTAACGGGTTCTTCTTTTTTCGCAGTTGTCGTTTCAACTTTAGTTTCTTCTACATCGTCGTAGAGTATGTCTCTAACAAAGGAAGAGATGTCTTCTTTTTCCTTTATCTTTACCATAGCGTCTTTTTGACCTAAAAGTCCTAGAAAACCAGATTTTGGTTCTTCTAAAACTTCTACTTCTACTTGATCTCTTTCTAATCCTAGTTCAACTAAACCCGATTGTATAGCTTCTTCTACTGTCTTAGCAGTTTTTATTATAAAACTCATCTGGATATTTCACCTTCTTGTTTCAAATCTCTTTCGATCTTTTTATTGACGTAAAGTTGCGTCAACGTACTCAAGCCCATACTTATTATCATATAAAATGGCAATACTGCTGGCAAAGATCTGTAAATAAAGAACATCATAACTGGCATCATTATAGACATCATGTTGTTAGATTGTTCCATTGCTTTGTCTTGTTCCGAATTTCCTGTGCCAACTGGTTTGTTTACAGCCATCATCAGCTTTTGGTTTAAAAATGATACCGCAGCTGCAGCAATTGGAAGTATTAATGTTACATCCACTTCATTTAAGTTAGAAATCCAAAAAAGTGATTTGTTCATAGCTTCATACATTCCCGGTTCTGTGAAGGCGTATAGTTCTGGTTGTCTTACTACATTCCACATTGAAATTAGAATCGGCATTTGAACTAAAAGGGGCAGACATCCTCCAAGGGGATTTACTCCTGCTTCTTTGTACAATTCTTGTTGCTTTCTCGCTATAGTTTGGGTGTCTTTTCCGTACTTTTCTTGAAGTTCTTTTATTTTTGGTTGTAACGCTCTAGATTTTGCCATGGACTTACTTTGTTTCATAGTAAGGGGCATGGTGATGAGCTTGATAATTATTGCAAGTAATAAAATTGCAATTGCATAGTTGGAAATTACTTTTGAATCTCCAGGAATTATGGAACTAACGAAGTCGTAAGACATCCTTAAGAGCCAGCCCATAAATTGGTTAATAAATCTCATTTATCCTCCTCATTCTAACGGATCATATCCACCTTCGTTATAAGGGTGGCATTTTAATATTCTCTTTATTGCAAGGTATGAACCTTTAAAAAAGCCATATTTTTCGTAGGCTTCCAAGGCATATTGAGAACAAGTTGGATAAAACCTACATCTTCCTCCTGGCAATAAATATTTTGAGATGACCCTTTGATAAAACTTTATGATTAAAACCATTACGCTTTTCATATTATTTCTCCATTTTTGAAATTTTAATAAGGTGATTAAAAGCGCTTTTTAGTTCTTGAAAAGAGATATCAGGAACGTTTCTTCTAGCTATAAAAATCAGGTCGTATCCCGGTTTTATATCAGGTGCTAGTTCTCTGTATATCTCTTTAATTCTTCGTCGTATTTTATTTCTAACGACGGCATTTCCAGTTTTTTTTGAAACAGTAATCCCAATTCTAGTGTAATCTAAGTCGTTTTTTCTCTTATACAATATGAGATTTCTATTTCCAAAAGACTTTCCTTTATCGTAAGCCTTTTTAAAATCAAAATAACTTTTAACAATATGAATCATAAAGTTAGACTGTTAGTCTTTTTCTCCCTTTTTTTCTACGAGATGCAATAACATTACGTCCGGCTTTAGTTCTCATTCTTTTTCTGAAACCGTGTAATCTTGCTCTTTTTTTTCTTTTTGGTTGATAAGTTCTTTTCATAAAAACAGCACCTCCTCAATATTATCTAATAATCACGGTATATAGTATATTAATTTTTAAATTCATTGTCAACAATAACCTAGATTATTTCCCCATTTTATCAGATTTATACAATATTTTCCAATATAAATTTTATAATTTATAAATACTGTGATTATGTGATTAAATTTTAGGTTTCCAAAGAGTCTTGGTGTAATCCTTCCGTCTCTTATCTCCCTTGTGGATAACTATTGAAAAACCCACAGTTTTCTGATAAAATAGACCCAGTAATCAAAAGTGAAAAACACTAAGAAAATGAGACTATAGGTTATATAAAAAGATATAGAAACTGGAAATAATGACAGTTTCTTATAATTTTGTTTATTAACATTTTGTTATTATAGGTTTTTTAAAATATTTAAATTTTTGTGGATAAGAAGTTATAAACAAATTGTTGATAACTTGTGGATATTTGAATTTTAAATCCCAATATAATTAAGTTAACTTCACAAAAAGTTTTCAACAACCCGTAATTTTTTAGTTGTGTGTAACTTTTTATTCTACAATTATCTACAATATCCACAGTGGAAAATTTTATGTTATTTGTTAATATAATTATCCACTGTTGAAAGTGTTGACAAGGAGAAAAAATGGCTAAAGTAAATCGAGAAATTTGGAAAAAAATCCTTGATGAAATCGAACGAGACGTGGGTAGCAACTTTAATTTTTGGTTTGGACAAAGTGATTTTGAAGTTGTTGGGGATACTTTCATAATAAAATTTCCCAATCAGTTTAATATCGATCACGTGAAAAAGCGATACGATCACATCATAAAGGACATAATAGAAAAAGTGACATTACATTCTTTTGATTTATCATATAGAATAGATGTCAAAGGGGAAAATAGACAAAGCGAAGTTGATTTGGATTGTGAGGAAGATTCCAACAATCTCATAAAAAGATACACTTTTGACAATTTCGTTGTGGGAAAGAGTAACGAATTTCCCCACGCTGCAGCCTTTTCAGTTGCAGAATCCCCAGGAGCTTTATACAATCCTTTATTTATTTACGGCTCGTCTGGTTTGGGAAAGACCCATTTAATGCACGCTATTGGAAATTATTTAATGGATGAAAATCCAAATTTAAACACCATGTACGTTTCCAGCGAGCAATTTACAAACGAATTAGTTGAAGCTTTAAGAAGGGATACAACTCCAGATTTTAGACAAAAATATAGAAATGTGGATTTACTATTAGTAGATGATATTCAATTTCTAATTGGAAAAGAGGGTATCCAAGAGGAATTTTTCCATACATTTAACGTCTTATATCAAAATCAAAAGCAAATAGTTGTAACTTCCGACAAACCTCCCAAAGATTTAAAAGGTCTAGAAAGTCGTATAATCACAAGGCTTGGAGGAGGACTTATTGCAGATATAATGAGTCCAGATATAGAAACTCGAATAGCCATATTGAGAAATAAAAATGAACAAGAGGATTTT
>JAEZYW010000128.1 GCA_023418835.1 Bacillota bacterium
ATTGGACTTTAAAAACAAAAGATAGGATAAAATTTCTTTAGATGTCCCCAGGGAATCAGAAATTTTATCCTCTTTCAATTTTTCTACAATTTTTTTGATTATCCAGGTTCCTTCATTTGCATTAATAATTTTATTTTCATTTTTATAAAACTTGGAAGCTAAATCGTCAAAGGTAAGAATATTTGAACTATTAATAGCTCCAATGGAATCTACAAGATCTTTCCTTGCCTTTTCTAAATAAGAATAGTTTGGCAAAACATACAAAACCCTCAAACGCTCCTTTGGAGTTAAAGACTTCAAATATTCTAAATTTTCTTCGTGAAAATTATATCCTATATTTTTAATTATCAATTTGTTCATATTTATTTAATATAAGGGATGCCGCCCCTATAATCCCTGCAGAATTCAAATACTGGGCTTTGACAATGGGCATATCATCAAAGTCGTTAATCTTTGATTTATACTTATTCAACATTTCTTCCCACCATAGTTCAGCAGAGTTTATTACTCCACCCCCAATTATGACTATACTTGGATCAAAGAAATTTTTACAAGTTACTAAAAAAGATGCCAAGTCGTCGACAAATTTTTCCACGGTTTTTTTAGAGTTCTCGTCAGATTCTATGGAAGCCATTATCTCTTCACCAGTTTTTCTTTTATTGGTAAAATGAAAATAGTTTTCTTCTAATCCAGTACCCCCAACATATCTTTCTGTACATCCACGTTGTCCGCAGGCACAAAGTCTTCCGTTTGGATAAAGTATGGTATGTCCCAGTTCAGATCCTCTAAATCTTGCACCCCTTACTAAATCATCTTTCCAATATAAAAATCCACCTAATCCTGTACCCAAAGTTATTCCAAGAGCAGATTTGTGATTCTTACCTGCTCCTATCCACATCTCACAAAGACCGGCACAATTGGCATCATTTTCTACTTTTATAGGAATATTTGGAAAGTATTTCTCAAGATATTTTTTTATTTCTGTTCCTGCCCAATCAGAAACGTTACCACCTATAGAAAGAACTTTCCCTTCATTAGAATCAATCGCCCCTGGAGAACCCACACCCACGCCACAGATGTCGTATCCTTCCATTAATTCTTGAATAATATTTTTTATATGTTCTAACACTTCCACATTTGCACTACTCGTGGGAACTGATTTCGTATCTAAAATTTCCCCTAACTCGTTGACGACTCCGCCCTTTATTCCAGTTCCACCTAAGTCTATACCTATTGCATACTTCATTTTCTTACCTACCTATGAATTCTCTTAATAACGATTCACTATTTATTAAACTGTCATCTTCGATAGAGACAAAATGGCTCAATATTCTGAGCATATTTCTAGCTTCGTTATAATAAATAGAGTCTCTCTCAATGCTTTCTAACATTGGCAATATATGCTTTTTGAATATACAAGTTTCATAAGGAAGAGCAGTGTTTAATAATATGTCTGCTTTTTCTTGAAAAGGAAAAACGTATAATTCCTCAGCCTTTCTTATATTATCCCAAAATCCAAATGTCTCTTCTATGGAATAACCTCTAAATCTTTCGTCTCTTATAGATCTTCTTATAAATCGACTAAATGTCGTGGATACCCTGTTGTGGGCATCTAAATTCACTTGATTTAAAGCTGACAAATAAACTTTAAATTTATTTTTCTCAGGTATAAGAGTAGATATTATTGGGTTCAAAGCGTGAATTCCCTCAATCATCATAATTGTTTCCTCAGAAGGAACTATATATTCTTCTGTGTAAGCCCCAATTCCCGTTAGAAAATCAAATTTTCTCCTTCTTATAGTCTCTTTATTTAAAAGTCTATACATATCCTTGTTGAATAAATCTAAATTAACTGCATATGGAGACTCAAAATCGTATTCCCCTTTATCATCAAGGGGTGTATCTTCCCTGTTTAAGAAATAATCGTCCATAGAAATCATAATTGGAGAATAGCCTAAAACTTCTAGATGAACTTGTAATCTCTCAGTGAAAGTTGTCTTTCCAGAAGAAGTAGGACCTGAGACTAAAATCATTTTTATATCTTTGTCCTTATTGATTTCTTCGGCAATATCAATTAAGTTTTTATCAAAAACAGCTTCAGAAATTTTAATCATTTTTTGAGTCTGACCTGTTAATATTTTTTTGTTAATGGAGCTAAGTTTGTTTAAATCCAAAGTTTTAAATTGATCAGTGCTGTTTTGGAATAGCTTTGCAAGTTTTGGCATCTCATTATAATTTTCAACATTGAAATTATTTTCGCTATTAGGTCCAATTAGCAATATTCCAGGATAATATTGCATCAATTTAAAATCTTCAATATATCCAGTCGTCGGTGCTAAAATCGAATAGTTAATATCTATGAAATCCCCTACTTTTACAACTCCTATATTAATATCATCTAGGGTGTTAAGAAGCTTAATCACATCTCCATTTACATCTTTAAAGAGGGCTTTAGCTTCTTCTAGGGAAACAAAACTAGTAGATATTTCTAAATCTTTAGAAATAATATTTCGCATCTCTTCATCTATTCTAGATATGTCTTCTAAAGTAAGACTAAACCCTTTTTCAAAATCAATGTAGAGACCTGAGCCAATAAAATGATTTAAATCCGCTTGTTCTTCTGGAAATAAATTTTTAAATGCCATAGCAAAAATAACACTCAAGGTTTTTGTATAAGTTCTAGTTCCCCATTTTGTGGTAATATCTTCAAATACTATATCAGAATTTTCTTTTATCTCTTCTGTAAGTGAAGTTACTATCCCATCTACCTTTACAATAGGATATCTATCATAGTTATCAAAATATTTTTTTGCATAATCAAAATAGGTATTTACTCCTATAGACGTTTTTATTTTATCCACAACAATTTTATCCATTGAATTCTCCTTTTAAAATTTTATCTAGCACTTTAGGATTTGGTGCCGTAAACTCTTTTCCATTGAGATGCTTTAAATTATTTTCTAAACCGTCAAAATAAACTTTATAGCAATGTAAGAGTTGATTATCTAAGGCGTATTTATTCTTAAAATAAGCATTTATATTTTTTCTGCCGTATTTTCTATCTCCCACAACTGGCATTCCTAAAAAATTTAGATGAGCTCTTATTTGATGGGTTCTACCTGTAATTAAGTCAATCTCCAGTAGTGTATACTTATCACTTGTCGTTATACTTTTATATGCAGTAGTTATATTTTTCCCATCTTCACTATTACTTTTACTTACTTTGACAAGGTTTTCGTGGTTTTTAACTTTCTCGATTCTAGCTTTTTCAATTCCGCTACCTTCTATCTTACCAGAGACTAAAGTATAATAGTACTTTTTAATTGTAGAATTTCTTTGGGCTCTGTTCAGCTCCTGAATTGCATCAAAAGTTTTTGCTCCTATTAATATACCCGAGGTATTCCTATCTAGTCTATTGGCAATACTAGGAGTAAAAGTTTTGGATAGCCTTGGGATGAATTCTCCCTTTTCAATTAAGTAAGAAATAATAGCATCTACCATATTTTCTTCACTGTAGTCTCTATTTGCACTGTGGGATAAAACCCCCACAGGCTTATTTACTAATATGATATTGGAATCTTCGTATAAAATATCTAATTTAATATTACTTTTTACTTTTTTCTTTTCTGTCTTTAATTTTTTTATCGTCTCATCTGAAAAAAATATTTTAATAATATCTTTTTCTTGAAGTATGTACTTTTCATCTACTTTGTTACTATTTACAACAATATTTTTCTTGCGAATTTGTTTATATATAAAACCTAAACTGGCATTTCCCAAGTATTTTCTAATAAATCTATCTATTCTTTGCCCAGCTTCGTTTTTTGTTATAATAATTTCTTTCACATTTTCTCCGCAGTAATTACATAAAAAAGTGTTACAATAATTGACAATCAAACTCATAAGTAATATTATACATAAAAACGAAATAAATTTCTTGTTTTGAAAGGTGATAATTTGAATAATTTATTTAATAAAATAATTGACTTTTTCGTTGCAATTATATCAAAATTATCCGTTTTGTTAATAATACTGATATTAGGACTAATAATTTTTAGCCGAATAGATAAATTGTTTAAAATGGATTTAATTGGAGAAAGCATTTCTTCTACAGAAAAATCGATATTAGCCAATAATTCTGGTGAAGATATTGTAGAAAAGGTGGGACCTGCTGAAATTGTTTATGAAGGAAATATAAAGCCCGAAGACAGTGCAAGTGCTGTTAGCGCTGGAGGTCCAAATGAAGAAGAATCTGAAATCATAGCATTTGAAATTGCAGAAGGCCAAAGCCCAAAAGAAGTTGCAGAGAATTTAAAAGAAAAGGGATTGATTCAAGATCCATTTACTTTTTTAACACTTTTAGAAAATAGCAACTTGTTAGACAGAGTGAGAGTGGGATCTTATAAAGTTCCAGAAAATATTAAAAATATGGAATTAATAGAAGCGATTACAATTCCACCAGAAACAGAAACCCAAGATGAATTGGAAATAATAAATTTTGAAATAAAAGAAGAACACACTCCAGAAGATGTGGCTAAGCTACTTTTAGATAAAGGATTTATTCAAGATCCCCCTTCTTTTATTCTTTTACTAGAAGAAGGCGGCTTAATGGATAGAATTGAAACAGGAGTTTACAGACTTCCAAAAGAAATAACAAATGCAGAGTTGATACAAACTATAACAACTCCCCATGAAAATTAACAAAAATCGACTTGAGCAAATTATAAAAATTGCCTAAGTCGATTTTTAAATTATCTATTTCCTTTTAATAAGTCATCTTTAAGGTTCCACAAATCTAAACTTAAATCCACATAATATTTATGAGGATACTCTAAACGTTTTTGTTCTTCCCAAAGATTCTCCACAGCTAACTTACATTTATTTTGAATCTCATGAATATCAGGGTTTTGATATATTAATTTTCCATTTTCATATATCTGTTTTAGCATAGGTACAGCAGTGTAATTTTTTAAAGTTTGTCTTTTCCATGTGTGAACTGGATGGAATATTTCCACTTCCTCAGTTCCTTCATAATCTTCATGGTGTAAAGTCACTAAATCTGCCATAGGAGAGTTATCTTCATTAGAATAAAATCTAAACACCTGTTTGAAACCAGGAGTGGTGATTTTTTCCACGTTCTCACTTATCTTAATTTTTGAAACAATTTCACCATCTTCTTCGACAGCTACTAATTTATAAACACATCCAAAAACCGGATCACTTTTAGCTGTAATCAACCTTTCGCCAACGCCAAAGGAATCAATTTTAGCATTTTGCAGTAATAAGGATTTAATTATATCTTCATCTAAGCTGTTTGATGCCATTATTGGGACATCTTCATACCCTGCCTTATCTAATCCTTCGCGAACTTTCTTACTCAAGTAAGCAATATCTCCACTATCCAGCCTTACTCCAGTAGGTCTATAACCTTTTGGCTTTACAACTTCGTCAAAAACCTTAATTGCATTAGGTAAGCCCTGGTCTAATGTGTCGTAGGTGTCAATTAGTAAGTTGCAATTATCAGGATATACTTCTGCATAAGCTTTAAAAGCTTCATATTCATTTTCATAAAATTGTACCCACGAGTGAGCCATGGTTCCCAATGCTGGAATATTAAACATTTTACCGGCAATTGTATTTGAAGTTCCAACACACCCACCTATAAATGCAGCTCTAGCTCCGTATATGGATGCGCTATAGCCTTGAGCTCTTCTAGCTCCAAATTCCACGACCTTTTTATCTTCAGCTACATTACATATTCTTCTCGATTTAGTTGCAATTAAACATTGATGGTTTAATGTTACTAAAATTAAAGTTTCCATAAGTTGCACTTGGATAATAGGTCCTCTAATTATCATTATAGGTTCATTGGGAAATATTATTTCACCTTCTTCAAAAGACCAAATATCGCAGGAAAATTCAAAATTTTTTAAATACTCCAAAAATTCTTCATTGAAATTTCCATGTTCTCTTAAATAATCTAAATCTTCATCAGAAAACTTAAGATTTTCAATGTACTGAATGACTTGTTCTAAGCCTGCAAAAACTGCAAAACCACCATCATCAGGTATCTTTCTAAAATAAACATCAAAGTATGCTATTGAATCTTCTTTGTTGTTTTCAAAAAAACCATTGCTCATAGTAAATTCATAAAAATCTGCTAAGAGACTAAATTTTTCAAAATCTTCCACTCCAAAACCCCTTTCTCTCTTTTGTTCATTATATATTAAGTGAAATAAAAAGGACAGTCATAATTGACTGCCTTAAAGTAAATTTATATTAGTTAAAGAACATTTCCAAATCTTCCTCTGGAGTTGTTATACCTGCTATTCCAAAGTTTTCAACTAAAACATTAGCTACATTTGGAGAAAGGAAAGCTGGAAGTGTTGGTCCAAGGTGAATGTTTTTTACACCTAGTGACAGTAAAGCTAATAATACTATTACTGCTTTTTGTTCGTACCAAGCAATGTTGTAAATTATTGGCAAGTCGTTAATATCGTCTAAACCAAAAACTTCTTGTAATTTCATAGCTATAACAGCTAATGAGTAAGAGTCGTTACATTGGCCTGCATCTAATACTCTTGGAATTCCGCCAATATCTCCTAGATTTAATTTATTGTATCTATATTTAGCGCATCCTGCTGTCAAAATAACTGTATCTGTTGGAAGTTTTTCTGCAAATTCAGTGTAGTAATCTCTAGTTTTATGTCTACCATCGCAACCAGCCATTACTACGAATTTTTTAATCGCTCCAGAATTTATAGCTTCTACAACTTTTTCTGCAACGGAAATTACTTGTTCGTGGGCAAATCCACCAATTATTTCTCCACTTTCAATTTCAGTAGGGCTGTCACATTCTTTTGCATGGGCAATTATTTCAGAAAAATCTTTATATTCACCAATTTCCCCTGGTATATGTTTACAACCTGGATATCCAGCTGCACCTGTTGTATATAGTTTATCTTTATAAGAATCTTTTGGTGGTACAATACAGTTTGTTGTCATTAATATTGGACCGTTGAAAGATTCGAATTCATCTCTTTGTTTCCACCAAGCATTACCATAGTTTCCTGCAAGGTTTTTATATTTCTTAAACGCTGGATAATAGTTTGCTGGAAGCATCTCAGAGTGAGTATAAACATCTACACCTTCTTTTTCAGCTTGCTCCAAAAGCATTTCCATATCTCTCAAATCATGTCCAGATATTAATATAGCAGGATTATTTCTAACTCCGATATTTACATTAGAGATTTCAGGACTACCATAAGTTGAAGTATTAGCTTTATCTAAAAGAGCCATTCCAGATACTCCATGAGCTCCTGTGTCTAATACTAATTTTACTAATTCGTCAACACTTAAAGAATCGTCCATTGTAGCTGCCAATGCGTATTGTATAAATTCGTCCACTTCTTCGTCGTCGTTAAGTAATACATTTGCGTGTTTTGTATAAGCGCTAAGTCCTTTAAGACCATAAATTGTAAGTTCTCTTAAACTTCTAACGTCTTCGTTTTCAGTTGATAAAACTCCTACTTCAGTTGCTTTATTTCTTAAAGTCTCTGCATCTTTTTCTGACCATAAAGCAGCTTCTAATAAATCAGATTTATCTTCCAAAGAGTTTAATAGTTCTTCTTTTACATCTATAATTTTTCCAATTCTTTCAATAAACATATCTGAATCGAAGTTTGCATTTGTAATTGTCATAAATAAGCTTTCTGTTACTAAATGATTAACTTCTTTAGAAACTTCTTTGCCATTTTTTCTCATTCTAGTAGTTATTTCAGATAATCCTTTTAATAACCAAACTGTCATATCTTGTAAATTAGCAGTATCGGCGCTTTTACCGCATACTCCTACTTTATCACATCCAATATTTCTAGCCGTCTCTTGACATTGATAACAAAACATAAGATACCTCCATGTATTTTTATAAATTAATTATAGATTCTAGTAAATATAATTTCTGTAACCCATGTTACTAAGAATAATTTTTTAATTCTTCTAAGTCTAAGATTTTAATTTTTGATCTCTCAATTGATATTAGACCCTCTTCTTGCATTTTGCTAAGTTCTCTGGAAACAGAGGGTCTGGTAGACCCTAAATAGTCTGCCAACTCCTCCCTGTTATAGGTCAATTTAAATTCCAAAGAATCGTCTCTATTTTCTAAAATATATCGAGAGAGTTTTTGTCTCAATGTAAAACCGCTCATCATTCTAATTTTTTGATTAAAATAATATAACTTCTCAGATAAAATATTTAAATAATTTTCAGTGATTATTCTGCCGGCACCCGTCTCTAAATCGTAAAGTTGCTTGAAAAACTCCTTAGATATTACAATAACTGTAACATCTTCATCAGCCATTGCAGAAAAATGGTAGGTTTTCTTTTCTAAATACAAATAAACTTCAGCAAATAGACTTCCCGGTTCAGAAAAAGAACTCAATAGCTCCCTTTTTCCAAAAATATCTTCGCTAAATACCGTTACATTGCCTTTAACTAAAATAAACATATACTTGGGTTTTTCGCCTTTGGAAAATAGATATTCTCCTTTTTTATAGTTCACTTCTTTAGCAAATTTTTTTAATATCTCATTTATTTCTTGTTCTTCAAGCCCTTTAAAGAGTTGAACTTCTGTCAGATTTAGATTCATAAAGAATTAGTCTCCTTAATAAATAGTTCCCCATTTAAAACTAAATTTCCCGATTCAGTAAATTTATCTAAATCCCCAGAAGCAAAATAATTAATCTCCCCTAACCCTTCAGATTTCAAGTTATTGGAACTTCTTAAAATCTCAAAAGCTAGTTCTGAAACTTTTTCAGCTGGATTAATAATTTCAATTCCTTTATTTTTTAATTTATCTGATTCTAAAATAAAATGTTCTAAAGCAGGAAAATGTGTACAAGATAACATAATGCAATCAACATCAATATCAATTTGGCTTAAGTATTTGTTAACTGCTTCTCTTCCCTTTTCATTGTCGGAATCTCCGTTTTCCACTGCCATTACCATATCTGGAGCGCCTATACCTTGAATATTGGGATTTTCCATTTCTTCTTTTAATAAGGACTGTATCAGTCCACTATTTATTGTAGCGTCAGTGGCTAATATTACTATATTTTTACATTTCTTTTCTTTAGCCGCAATGACACCAGGTTCTATAACTCCAATGACAGGAATATCAGCTATTTTTTGAATGGATTTTAAACCATGTACTGTGGCCGTATTACAGCCAATTACCATCATTTTTATACCTAATTCTTTTAATTTTTTATATGCATTAACAGTTAGATTTTCTATATCTTCTGGAGTTCTTGGACCATAAGGAACATTTTTTGTATCTCCAAAATAATAAAAATTTTCATGCGGCATTTTTTCTACAAGGGATTTTAACACAGTCAAACCACCCACACCGCTATCAAATACCCCAATTCTTTTATCCATTTCATCACCCATTTCTAGTATACCCCAGAAACATTTATTAGAATAGCTATTTATATTTATTAATTAGCAATTACTTGAATAAAATCCAAGTAAAAATTATAATATAGTTACTGTATTACATGATAATTAGATAAACACCACTATTTGGAGGGAATATGAAAAGAGAAAAAATAATTCTAGTGGATTTTGGTGGATTCCAAAGTCAAAATCTAGCACGCGAGATTAGAGATAATTCTGTATACTGTGAAATTTATCCATACAAAAAGGCATTGAGAGAAGTCGACGATACCGTTAAAGGATTGATTTTATCTGGCAACGAAAAAGAAAATACAGAAGAATTTATAGATAACTACAATAATTTGGATATTCCCATTTTAAATGTTATAGGACTTAGTGAGGTAAATAACCTAGAATCTTTTATATCAGAAACTGGAATAAACAAAAATTGGAATATGAAAAACTATAAAGATTATATTGTAAAAAAAGTTAAAGAAGATGTGGGCGAAGGACAAGTACTTTTAGCTCTTTCTGGTGGAGTGGATTCCTCTGTTTGTGCAAAACTAATCTCAGAAGCAATTGGGGACCAACTAACTTGCATATTTGTAGACACTGGATTAATGAGAAAAAATGAAGGAGATGAAGTTAGAAATGCCTTCAAAGATTCTGGTATGAATTTAATTTCTGTTGACGGTGAATCTAGATTTTTAGAAAAGTTAAAAGGTGTAGTGGATCCAGAAGAAAAACGTAAAATTATAGGCGAAGAATTTATACGAGTTTTTGAAGAAGAAGGTAAGAAAGTTAAATCCGTAGACTACCTAGCCCAAGGAACTATTTATTCTGATGTAATTGAAAGTGGAGACGAAGATGGTGTTGCTATAAAAAGCCATCACAACGTTGGAGGCTTACCAGATGTTGTAGATTTTAAAGATTTACTAGAACCTTTGAAATATCTTTTTAAAGACGAAGTTAGACAATTAGGTATAGAATTGGGGTTAGATGATAATTTAGTTTGGAGACAACCCTTCCCCGGTCCAGGATTGGGAGTTAGAGTTAAAGGCGAACTAACGAAAGAAAAATTAGATATCTTAAGAGATGCAGATTATATCTTTAGAGAAGAAATTAAAAATGCAAACTTAGATAAATCAATCGGTCAATACTTTGCAGTTTTAACAAATGTACAATCCGTTGGAAATCGAGAAGGAAAAAGAACTTACGACTATACAATTGCACTAAGAGCCGTCATAACAAAAGACTATATGAGTGCTGAATTTGCAGAAATCCCATATGAAGTCTTAAAAAAAGTTTCCCAACGAATAACTAGCGAAGTAGATGGAGTAAACCGTGTAGTCTATGACATTACGAG
>JAEZYW010000057.1 GCA_023418835.1 Bacillota bacterium
ATAGATTTTATTTAGATTTTAAATTTGCCAGTGGAAATGGAATGGGAAGATATCAAACCTATAGCGATAAACTTGGAACTAATCAAAACGTTGCAATGAATATTGTAACAAGCGGCCCAGACCACGAGCTAGAACAAATTAGAGATGGATTTTCTAGAATGATTACAATGGCAGAGAATAGAATTTTTATCCAAACTGCCTATTTTATTCCTGACGATGGACTATTTAAAGATTTGAGAATGGCAGCCTATTCTGGAGTGGACGTTAGAATAATGGTTCCAAAAAAACCAGACCATCCCTTTGTAAAAAGTGCATCTAGGAGCTATCTAGGAGAATTACTTAAGTTTGGTGCAAAAATTTATTATTACGAAGAACACGGATTTTTACACTCAAAAGTAATAATTGTAGACAACTTTATTTCCAGTGTGGGAACCGCAAACTTTGATATTCGATCCTTTTCTTTAAATTTTGAGATAAATGCTTTCATTTACGATTATGGAGTGAATCACAAATTAGCTCAACAATTTGAAATGGATATAGAAGAATGCGAACATTATACTTTAGAAAAATATTTTAACAGAAGTATTGGAGAAAAGGCTATGGAGTCCGTATCTAGACTTCTATCGCCAGTACTATAAGGAGATTAATATGATAAATGAAGCCGTAGGAAAAAATCTCGTTTTTAATGGTGAGATTGAAGAAGCAGGATTTAATGAACACTTTGAAGAGATAAATGAAAATCCATTATACGAAGTGGTTACTGTTCTACAAGGTATTCCAGTATTTTTTGAAGAGCATATGGAAAGATTAGTTCACACTTCTGAAATACTTGACTTGGAAATGAATAGAAATGTAGAAGAATTAAAAGAAGATTTCTATCATCTAATTTCTGCAAATGAGATAGAAGAAGGATATATAAAACTGGTTATGTCAGAAGATATTTGCTTGGTCTATCAGTACTGGGATAAAGGACCCACTGAGGAAGAATTAGAAAATGGAATTGACGTAGTTTTGTTCGATTTTGAAAGGGACAATCCCAACGCTAAAGTTTTTTATACGGATTTTAAAGCTGAGGTCGCCAAGTATTTAATTCAAACAGAAGCCTATGAAGCTTTACTTCGAACAGAAGATGGTGAACTCTTAGAAGGAAGCAGAACGAATTAGTATTTCACATCCAATGGAAAAGTTATAACTGCTCCAGATGACAGAGTTCTTATGGGAATTACTAGAAAAAGATTAGAAAAGATTTTCGAACTAAATAATATCCCTGTTGAAAAGAGAGTTATAAGAGACATTGACTTAGTGGACATAGACGGTGCTTTTATTTCTGGAACTACAGTGGGGGTGCTTCCAATAAGGGCAATTGAAAGTATTGAGTTAAATTCTCAAAAAATTGATTTAATCAAAAAAGTTATTTCAGGATATAAACAACTTCAACAAGAATATATCAATAAAAGAAAGTAAATTTATTTTTAATTAACAGATTTTAAAACAGCCTAAGGAGTGTATTAAGAATATTGACAAACTTATTAAAAGGTCGAAGATAACATCCTTTTGAGACCATTTCATGGCCTGCCGGCCCGAGGGTAGTCGAAAAAGGATTTATCGAGACCTTTGTCTTCAGCCTTAAACAGCCTAAGGGGCTGTTTTTTTTATTTAAATATAAAAATTACTCCAAATTAAAAGTTTGTTATTTAATTATCTACTTTATTTTGTTATAATTAATCCTGATGTTAGAAAAGTGGAGGTAGGATTATGAACAAAAGAATAGCTGTTGTCAGTGCGATTTTGGAAGATCCTATTAATTGTCAAAGGGAATTCAACACCCTAGTAGCTGAATATCACAAAATAGTTAGGGGCAGAATGGGAATCCCTTTTAAAGATGAGGGGATGTCCGTTGTAAGTATTACCGTTGTGGGAACTATGGATGAGATAAACGAGTTTACTGGAAAGCTTGGAAAGATCAACCATATTACTGTAAAAACTGCCATTTCCAAAAAGGAAATATCATGACGGTGGAACAAAAATTTGTAAATGAAAAAACCTTAAAGCTTATAGAAAAACTTTATATTAAAAACGATCTAGAAGATGGAGAGCTTTTATATTTACTAGACAATATAAATGAAAAAGAAAAGGAATATCTTTTTTCTCTAGCTAAAAAAACTAGGAATGAAGTTTATGAAAATAGAGTTTATCTAAGGGGTTTAATTGAATTTACAAATTACTGCAATAAAAGATGCGTATATTGCGGAATTAACGCATCAAATAGAAATGTTAAAAGATACAGGCTTACTAAAGATGAAATATTAGATTCTTGTATAAAGGGAAAAGAGCTTGGATTTAGCACTTTTGTATTGCAAGGTGGAGAAGATAAATTTTTTACCGATGAAATGATCTGCGACATAGTAAAATCCATAAAATTTAAAATTCCAGACTGTGCTGTAACCCTTTCCATTGGCGAAAGGGAACTTGAAAGTTATAAGGCTTTTAAAGAAGCGGGAGTAGATAGGTATTTATTAAGACACGAAACTACAAATAACGATTTATACACTAGACTTCATCCAAATTCAAAATTACAAAATAGAATGGAATGTTTGAAAAATTTAAAAGATTTAGGATTTCAGACGGGGGCAGGATTTATGGTAGGCTTGCCTGGATATGAAACCAAAGACTATGTTAAGGATTTGAGATTTTTAAAAAATCTACAACCTGAAATGGTGGGAATTGGACCTTTTATTCCCCATGAAGATACAAAAATGAAACACTGCAAATCGGGAGACTTAAAGACCGTTCTTTTAATCCTCGCTATAGTTAGATTGCTATTGCCAAAGGTTTTATTACCTGCAACTACGGCACTTTCGACTATAGATCCAAAGGGAAGAAAAAAGGGACTAAATGTAGGGGGAAATGTAATTATGCCCAACTTAACTCCCAGAATTTATAGGGAAGATTACTCCCTATATAATGAAAAGATGATTACAGGAAGTGAATCCGTAGAAGAATTGGAATTGATAAAAAAACAATTGGAAGACTATGGATATATCTGTGATATGTCTAAAGGCGATAGCAAAATGATTGACAATTAATAAAAAACATCTGACAAAAAAGAAAAATCTGATTTGAAAGGAAGAAAAAATGAATAATAAGAGATTTGAAGAAAATGTAAAGATTGATAGGGAATATATACTATCTCTTTTAGAGAATGCAAAAAATACTACTGAAGAAGAAATAGATTTAATTTTAGAAAAAGCAAAAAATAAAAAGGGTTTAGAACACTTTGAAATAGCTGCACTTTTAGAAATAAAAAACGAAGATCAAATTAAAAAACTTTTTGAAATAGCAGGAAAAATAAAAAAAGATGTCTATGGAAATAGAGTTGTCTTGTTTGCCCCTTTATATATCAGCTACTACTGTGTAAACAATTGCGTCTATTGCGGATATAAATGCAACAACAAATTTGACAGAAGAAAACTGACTATGGAGGAAATTAGAAAAGAAGTTGAAATTTTAGAACAAATGGGACACAAAAGGCTCGCCCTAGAAGTAGGGGAAGATGATGAGAATTGCCCAATGGAATACATTTTAGAATCCATAGATACAATTTACGACACATACAATAAAAACGGCGTCATAAGAAGAATAAATGTAAATATAGCGGCAACAACTGTAGAGAACTACAGAAAATTAAAAGAAGCTGAAATTGGAACTTATATACTATTCCAAGAAACTTATGACGAAAAAGTCTATAAAAAAATGCACCCAAATTGCGTAAAAGGAAATTATGAATATCACACAACCGCTTTCGATAGAGCTATGGAAGCGGGAATTGATGATGTTGGCGGTGGCGTTTTATTTGGATTAGGGGATCCTAAATTCGAAGTTTTGGGTTTGATGATCCACAACGAACATTTGGAAAAGAAATTTGGAGTAGGATTTCACACCATCTCCGTTCCTAGACTTAGACCTGCAGAGGGAATGTCTATGGAAAAATTTCCCAATCTTTTAGATGACGATACCTTCAAAAAAATTGTGGCAATAATTCGAATAGCTGTACCATATACAGGCATGATTCTTTCCACTAGAGAAGATGCACAAATGAGAAAAGAACTTTTAGAATACGGAATTTCCCAGGTCAGTGCAGGTTCTTGCACAGGGGTAGGAGGATATGAAGAGGCTTTAAGTGGAAAGAAAATAGATCAATTTGAAACGGCAGATGACAGATCTCCAATTGAAGTGATAGAAGATTTAGTGGACCATGATTACATTCCCAGCTATTGCACTGCGTGTTATAGAACGGGGAGGACGGGAGAAAAATTTATGAATATTGCTAAATCTGAAAAAATTCAATATATGTGCAAACCCAATGCCCTAACCACTTTGATGGAGTATGCTGTGGATTATGGTGAAGAAGAATTTTTAAATAAAGTTGAAAATTTTGTCAGAGATCAAGCAGATACAATTGATAGAGAAGATATTAAGAAATTTACACTAGAAAATATAGATAAGCTAAAAAACGGCGAAAGAGATTTATTTATCTAAAAATTTTTTAGGAAAGGACAAGAGAGCTTTATGAAAGGAACACCATTAGCCAATAGAAAGACAATTGTAATAATTGGGAATCGAAATAGCGGCAAATCCACATTGTTTAATAAAATAATAGGGCAAGAAAAATCAATAGTATCAAACTATCCTGGAACTACAACGGATCCAGTAATAAAAGCCATGGAATTAATAGGTTTTGGACCTGTGAAAATCGTAGATACAGCAGGTATTGACGACGTTGGTAAACTGGGAGAAATGAGGGCAAGAAAAAGCGAAGAAGAGATGTTGGAAGGGGATTTGATTATCCACGTCATTAGCATAGAAGATATTTTTTCAAAACAAGAAATAGATTTAAAAACAATTAAAAACCTTGTGGAAGAAAAAATAAAACCTTTCAAAGAAAAATATAAAAAACTAAATAAAAAATATTTATTTGTAATTAACAAATGCGATAAATACAATTTAAGAAAAATTTGGACTTTAAATGAAGAATTTAAAGACTTTGTATTTACTGCTTCTTTGGAAAAGGGCAAAGAGGAAAATTGGTACGATTTATTAATAAACAAAATAACTGAAACTTTAAAAGAAGTGGAAGAAGAAGTGAGTTTGACTAAGGGATTATTAAAGCCAGGAGATACTGCACTTTTAGTCGTGCCAATTGATTCAGAAGCTCCTAAAGGTAGATTGATATTGCCTCAAGTTCAATTAATTAGAGATTGTTTGGACAATGGGATTAAAGTAATTGTGACAAGGGATGCGGAACTTAAGGAGTGCATTGAGGAAAATCTTAAAATCGATTTGGTGGTGATAGATTCCAAGATATTTGGAAAAGTCAGCGAAATTCTTCCAAAAGAATATAGACTTACTAGCTTTTCCATTCTATTTGCCAGACAAAAGGGGGATATAAATCAATTTTTAGAAGGGGCAAAAGCCGTGGAAGATTTAAAGGATGGGGACAAAGTTTTAATTTCAGAATCATGTACCCACACAACATCCCATGAAGATATTGGCACGATTTTAATACCAAAACTTTTAAAAAAGAAAACGGGAAAAGATATTAATTTTGATTTTATTAACGGAAGAATGAATGTAGAAAATCTTTCGGATTATTCTTTAATAGTCCAATGTGGCGGATGTATGATTACGAGGCTTAATATGCTCAATAGAATTCAATCAGCCAATGAAAAGAATATTCCCATAACAAATTATGGAGTTTTGCTTGCATATTTGAACGGAGTATTTGAAAGGGCAATTTATTAATTTTTTACTAGTATTTTTAGAGGTTGAAGATAATATC